>JAJFLF010000261.1 GCA_021772845.1 Mariprofundus sp. | reverse complement strand
CGGCAAGAGAGCAGGCCTGCGTCAGAGCTTCCACCGATAGATGGTTTTGATGTGAGCGGAGCGGTTAATCGACTGGGGGGTAACAGTAAGCTCTATATGAAATTGCTGAAAAAGTTCAACAGCACCAATATCGATGCGGTTTCGCGCATGTCTGAGGCCATCACAGAACAGGATTTCGGGGCAGCTGCCGAGTTGGCCCACTCGATCAAAGGGGTGGCATCCAATCTGGGTGGCTGGGAACTTTCGGAGATCGCCGGTCAGATTGAACATGCCGCAACAAAGAGTGACAGGGAATTACTGATATCACTGCAGCAATCTTTCGAGCAGCAACTTAGCCGGGCACAGACAAGCATCAATGCTGCATTGCAACCGGGGGCAGAGGCTGCGGATGAAGTGAGTGTTGCATGTCAGCCGGTGGAGATGGCGGCATTGCTTGATGCGCTGGAACAAGCCCTGGACAATGATCTGGGCAAAGCGGCGGTAAATCTGGAGACATTGCGGCCAATAATAGCCAGGAGTGATAGCAGAGCACTATTTGAACAGCTGGAAAACGCCATGGATGAGTTCGACATTGATACAGCAAAAGAGCATTTGCAGGTGATTCGTCAGCATTTTGCACTGCTACCGGGGCAGGAGGTCTGATGATGGAAAAGCAGAAAATTCTGATTGTCGATGACATGGTGGAGAATATTCATCTGTTGATTGAGACATTGAAGAGTGAATACGCCGTGATAGCCGCCACCAATGGTAACAAAGCGCTGGAACTGGCTGCCAAAGAGCCTATGCCTGATCTGATTCTACTCGATATTCAGATGCCGGTCATGGATGGTTATGCTGTTTGCAAGCAGCTGAAAGAGGATAAAAAGACCCGCAATATCCCGGTGATCTTTGTGACAGCGTTGGATAAGGATGTTAACGAGACCATGGGACTGGAGATCGGAGCGGTCGATTATATCCGCAAGCCGATTAAACCTGCGCTGGTCAAATCACGCATCAATAATCATTTGGAGCTAAAGCGCCATCGAGATCACCTTGAAGAGCTGGTGTTCGAACGTACGCGTGAGGTTACCCTTACCCAGAATGCCCTGATCGAGAGCATGGGAACACTGGCAGAATATCGTGACCCTGAAACCGGCGGTCACATCAACCGTACCCAGCACTATATTCGTGCGCTGGCCCTGAAATTAGAGGATCACCCGGCATTTACGCATGAGCTTGATGCGCTGACTATTAAGCTACTTTTCAAAACGGCACCTCTGCACGATATTGGCAAGGTAGGGGTGCGTGATGAGATCCTGTTAAAACATGGCAAGCTTAACGTTGAAGAGTTTGAGGAGATGAAAAAACATGTGCTTTTTGGTACCGATACCATCAAGAGCATTGAAGAAAAACTTGGTGATAAACCGCTGTTGCGCATTGCCCACGCGATTATCGAGGCGCATCACGAGAAATGGGATGGCAGCGGTTACCCGAAGGGTTTAAGTGGCAAGGATATCCCACTGCCCGGCAGGCTGATGGCAGTAGCAGACGTGTACGACGCGCTGATCAGTAAACGCATTTATAAAGATCCGTTCCCTCATGAAGTGGCGGTGCAGATCATCACTGACGGTAGAGGTAAACATTTTGACCCAGATATTGTTGATGCATTTCTGGCAGAGGATGAGCACTTCCGTGAGATTGCTCTGCAATTTGCCGACTTTGATGAGGAACGCGAGATACTTTCAAAAAGGGTGTAACTGCGTAGCTGACTCTGTTGAGAGAAATCTCCAAATAGGATTTTTTATGCCCTTAATTCAAGCACTTAAGATGGTAACTATCAAATAGCAGGGCTATACCGTTTGCTCTTTCGGGTTTCTCACGGTCGATGCATACGCTCAAATCCGAGTGTCCTCGATCGCGTAGCAAGGTATATTTACGCTTGTTTGGTGAGCATCTTTCGCATCATCTGACTCATCTGTATTACGTTAAATGGTTTGTTTACCACTACTTCTTCAGCCAATTCTGATTGCATATCCTTATCATAACCGGTTGAAAAAATAACTTTCACATCCGCATTGATCGCTCGTATATGCCGAACAGCTTCATCGCCATTCATTACGGGCATGACTATATCCATAATAACCAGATCAATGCTTTCGGCGTTCTCTTTGTATATTTCAACTGATTCTGCTCCATTACTGGCGATTAATATCCTGTAATTCAATGATTCCAGCACTTCCCTGCCGGTGTTCCGTACTTCCGACTGGTCATCAACCAGTAGAATGGTTTCACCTTCTCCTGTGTCACCTGTTTGTTCTTCCGGATGCAGTAGATCATCTCCAGCTTCTGAATGAATCAGGGGCAGATATATGTGAATATCGGTTCCTTCATCTTCAATACTTTCAACCTCAATATGGCCATGGTGACTTTCTACAGCACCAAACACCATCGCCAGGCCAAGGCCGGTACCCTTGCCCGGATCCTTGGTAGAGAAAAAGGGTTCAAACAGGTGTTCGATATTATCTTTTGGAATACCACTGCCGTTATCTTTAACACTCAGATGGGCATATGATCCGCTTGCATAACCGGCATGTTTTTTTGATAGCGCTTTGTCGATCTGAATTGTTTCAAGTGTAATGTGAATGCATGGATTTGATCTCCATTCCAGTGCATCACAGGCATTATTAATCAAATTCAACAGTATCTGATGAATCATGGTGCCATCACCATTGATGATCAGTCTGTCTGTGCAAATATCCTGACTGAACACAATGTTTTCAGGTACTGATGAGTGCAGTAGTTTCAATGTCTCCTTAATAAAGGCAGTGAATGGGATATGTTTCATGCTCACCCGCTCTTTGCGGGCAAAGGTGAGCAGCTGTTGAATCATGTTGGCGGCCCGGAAGGAGAGGTGCTCTACATTCACCAGTTTCTTCAGGATCTCAGGATGTTCCCGGGCATGTCTCTTGGCCAGATATATATTGCCTGTCATACCTGCCAGCATATTGTTGAAGTCATGCGCGATACCACCGACCAGTGTACCCAATGCTTCCATTTTCTGTGACTGACGGAACTGCTCTTCTAGCAATTGATGCTCGGTCATATCCTGCTGAATACCAGCATAGTGGGTAATCTCACCCTCTTCATTGAAAATAGGGAATATAGACATGATAGCGGGGTAATGGCTGCCATCTTTGCGTTGGTCGATAAGCTTGCTGTTCCATATCTCGCCCTTGCTGATGGTCTGCCAAAGCTGCGTATAATATTCATCACTTTGATTGCCACTCTTGAGCATTCTCGGATTGTTTCCCAATACCTCTTCAGCCGAAAACCCTGTCATGTCGGTAAAAGCAGGATTGACGTATTCAATCGTGCCGTGTCTGTCTGTAATCATCACAGATTCACCAGCCTGTTCGATCGCTTGTGACAGCGTTCTTAATTTCGCTTCCCGGTGCTCTCGCTCCATCACAATGCCAGCAAGCAAACCTGCAGATTCAAGATCTAGCAGTTCCAGTGCGTTGGGCAGTGCCGGATGATTGTAATACATACCGAATGCACCAAGCACATCGCCTTTGGAGCTCTTGATAGGTTCAGACCAGCAACAGCGCAGTCCATGAGGAAGGGCTACATGTTTAATTTTCGCCCATTTTTCATCCGTGGCAATATCCTCGACCAATACGCGTTTGCCTGTGAAGGTGGAAGTGCCACATGAACCAACAGAGGGGCCATATTCCAATCCGTTGACGGCTTCACAATACGCTTTTGGCAGGCTCGGTGCACCGCCGTGCATCAGTTTGCCACCTCTTAATTCAAGCATGGAGCAGCGCATGCCGGGATGGCGGGCCTCATACATCAGAGCGATAGCATCATAGATGCTCGAAGCTGATTCGCCTAAGGCGATCATCTCAAGAATTCCAGCAGTTTGTTTAACAAAGAACTCGCTACGTTTGAGATCAGAGATATCTGTTGCTACTGCATAGATCAATCCATTTTTATCTGCTGCAGTGCCTTGCCATGATAGCCATGTAAAAGATCCATCTTTGCACAGGTATCGATTCTGAAAATTAGTGGTTGTACTGCCTTTTAATTGTCTGGTTATTTCCTCAGCAGTTTTTTGTCTGTCATCGGGATGGATAAACTCAATCAATGGCCTGGACGTGAACTCTTCAACAGTGTGACCAAGCATGGAAGTCACTGCCTGATTACATTCGATAAAATATCCGCTTTCGATGTTGGCGATTGCAATCAGGCCAGGCGAAATATCAATGCTGTTCTGTAGTTTTTCTTCTTTCTTTTTCTGTTCGGTTATATTGGTAGAGACAACGTTTACGCCGGCAATTTGACCATCCGGATCATACATCGGGCTGTACAGGGTTTCCCAATAGTTTTTCAGCTCTCCGTACTTTTTAATTTCTTTGACGGTTTCACCGGCAAGTGCCCGATCCAGATTGCATCTGATAACATCCCTGTCATCCTGCTGCTGGATCATATCCAGCAAACTACTACCTCTGTTTATCTTGGCTCCCCAGGCTTTTAGAACCGCATCCCGATGCACATCATTATAATAGAGATAACGATAACTGCTATCCAGGCAGAAGATATTCACCGGGTTTGTATATTGTCTATTTGCGGCTGGTTGGTTTACAGCAGAAGGGCTCGCATCTGAATGAATAACAGTTTCAATACTCAATAAGATTCACCTCCATGACATTAGAGAAGGTTTATTATGATGCATTGCGCAAAAAATGTCGAATCACTTGCTTCTATCGTGCGGCGGGACAAGATCGCCTGCTCTTGCCATCTTGCTGTCACATTTAGCGTTTATTCTTAGCGTACAATATTTGTATGTGAGGCTTATGTGATTCAATCTATCTCCAGATTTATGATCTCTTTAATGATGGTGCTGGCAATGGGTGTGTTCTTATCCAGTAGCCTTAGCGCAGTGGCAGCTGATGCAGCGAACAGTAACCCGCCTGGTGCCAATCTGTTTGAGAATGAAGAGGAAGATGAAGACGAGGATGAAGGCGATGGTATTCTTCATGATGCTGTACGCCTTAATATTGCGGCCTTTGAAATTCGTGATAAGGATTTCAAATTTGAGTCATTGATTACCGGTACATATGCACAGCTGTTTCAGGCGTTTGAAGGCAAAGCTGATGTAATTTTTCTCAATCGCACACCGGTGATCAAGGATGGTGATGTATTGAACTTCCAGCAAGATGCCTTGCGTATGGTCGGTGACAACCTGGCCAATGATGGTTTGAACTGCACATTCAGTTTTAGCAATCTATCCGATGAAGATTCACAGTTTTATACTATTTCAGGCCTGTGTAATCTCATGTATTCACATGAAGAGGGAACACGCAAGGTGCGCACGGTGGTAAAACGCGCCATTCTCTCCGAGGCCAACTATGGTGTGAATGCCTGGATCAGTATCTATGAGGATAAAGAAGCCGGTGTAATCCTTTATGCCGATGTGGATCCCAAATAGCTGGATCCGTAAAGAGGATGCTTTCATGTTGCATTGGGTATATTCTCTCTCTTCATGGATAGTGCAAAGCTTCGCGCTGCTGGCTTGGTCTACGTTCTCATTGCATTGGTTGCCATTCTCGGCAACTCGGGCATCTCACAAGCTTCTGAAAAAGCACTGTCACAATATCCGGAAACCATCGCTGTATTATCGATGCTCTATGAGAGTGAGGTCAAAGCCGGTTACCGTTACCAGCTCTATGCCAAAGCGGCACTGCGGGAAGGTCATGACAATATCGCCCATATGCTGACGGCCATGGCGGCCTCAGAAGCGGTGCATGCCAAGAGTTTTAAATACATGCTCTCATTGATGGGGGTGGTTCCAGCCAAGGTTGATCTGAGTGCCATCAATGCAGCCAAAACGAAAGACAATCTGAAATTCGCCACCGAAGTGGAGTTAAGCGAAATTGATAAAGAGTATCCGCATTTTCTCAAACGCATCAAAGCCGAAGGCCATGTCGAAGCGATCAGGAACATCGAATATGCATGGCAGGCAGAAAAGCAGCACCGGGCCCTGATCAAGGAGATCAAGGGAGGCACGGGCATGTTTTTCAATATGCTGCTGAAATATTTCCGCACCAATCCTACCCACTATTATGTCAATGATATCTGTGGCGCCACGGTCACTGAAATACCTGCTGATAAGTGTCCTATTTGCCACCACCCTGTGCTGACCTACCGTGAGATTCCCAAACCCTAACCCGTATTATTCACAAACACTGCCGCGCCCTTGCTTATTCCTTT
>JAJFLF010000027.1 GCA_021772845.1 Mariprofundus sp. | reverse complement strand
GCTTCGGGCAGGGGATATGTGCCTTCCTGTTCAATCGGGTTCTGTGTGGCCATCACTAAAAAGAGTTCGGGCAGTTGATGGGTGACATTGCCGACGGTGATTTGACGCTCTGCCATAGCCTCCAACAGGGCCGACTGCACTTTGGCCGGAGAGCGGTTGATCTCATCGGCAAGAATAAGGTTGTGAAACAGAGGGCCTGACTGAAACTGAAAGGAAGCATCCTGGGGGCGGTAAATCTCGGTGCCGGTCAAATCCGAAGGCAGAAGGTCGGGTGTGAATTGCACACGATGAAAATCTCCCTCCAAACCATCAGAGAGCACTTTGATAGCACGTGTTTTGGCCAGCCCCGGCGCACCTTCCACCAGCAAATGCCCATCTGCCAGCAAGGCAATGAGCATGCGGTTAATCAATTCATCTTGACCAAGGATCTGTTTTTTAACGCGTTCAATCAGTTGAAGGACAGGGGTTTTCATGTGTGTCTCCGATACTTTTCTGTTGTTATCAGATGTAAAATGCAGACAACAACGATCAATAGCGCGTCACTGTAATGAACTGCGTGAATAGGTAAATATTTAGATGCATATATGAGATGATAAAAAACAGGCTCGGCCTGAGGGACCGAGCCTGATGAGTGATGAGGACTTTGAGGAGAACAACATCACGATAGGGAGGTATCATTAGAGGTCGTTTGAAGTTTCGTCTAATGCAGGTGAAATATTAACGCGTTGGTCAGATGATCCAATGTGGCAAATTGTCGCAGAGCTCCTCGTGTTGACTGTTCTTAAAAAATGGCACGTTACTTGATAGCTATTTAAATCGGCATTGCAGCTTTTGCCATTCAGGGGTGGTTATGAAACTACGGCATAAAAGTCATCTGTTAATTATCATCAGTGCATTGATTGTGGTGCTCGTTTTTGCTGCAATGTCATTGCTCTCATATCGCTCGTACAGTTTGAATGCGCTGCAACGGCAAGCTCAGATGGGTGCTGAAATGGTGCGTCTGACGGTGACACATGAGATGATAGAGGGTAGTCCTGATCATAAAGGTCCGTTTATGAGCAACCTTTTGGATATACCCGGACTGGAGGGAGCGCGTATTGTGCCTTCGCAAGAGGTCATTGAGCAGATGGGGGTGGACATCAGCGCTAGATTAAAAGTTACGGATGCTGAAAAACAGGTGTTGGCAACAGGTAAAGAGCAGAAACAATTGATTACCGGTGATCGTGATCGTTTCATCTATTCGATTCCTTATATTGCCAGCAGCCACGGTAATACCAACTGTCTGAACTGCCATGATGGCGCAGAAGGGGATGTGCTGGGGGTTGTCAGTCTAGAGATGGATGTGACCCAGCAGTACAACGAAGCGATTAGGAATACGGCAGGTATTGCACTGCTATTTGTTTTGTTTGCAGGTTTTCTCGCATTTGCACTGCGGCGTTTTTTGAGCCCGATCGAACATGCTACTGAAGAGTTACATCATACCGTATCTCTGGCTGAAGAGGGTGATTTTTCCGGGCGCATGCAGCGACGAAGCAGTGATGAAATTGGTGATATTGCACTTCGCACAAATCATTTTATGGAAGTGTTGGATAATAGTATCGGCTCCATTACCAAGGATCTCGATACATTGACAGGGCATCGCCAGGTGGCTGAACGTGAAAATCTCTTGCTTACCACTGTATCTGTGGTGCATACGATGGCGTTGGTGGCGCAATTCAAACAGATCATAGAAAATGACCGCACGCTGGAAGATGTCTATTCCCGTTTTCAGGAGCTTTTGGAGCATCAGTTACACTTTAAACGTTACTCATTTTATGAAATGAACGGATCAAAAAATCAGATGACGTTGATTTTTAACGGCGGCTTGGATGGAGAGCGGGAGCTCTGGTGTAGTTCTGATATTCTGGTGAATTGTGAATTTTGCCGCGCCAAGCGTACTGCCCAGCTCACTAAATCAGTAGATGCCAAAAATATTTGCCCATCATTTGATGGCAACAGAGCAGGGCAGGAGGCAGAGCTTTATCATCTCTGTATACCTATGATGCTTTCAGGCTCTGTCGGCGGTGTATTGCAACTGGTATATGATGAAAGTGAAGAACAGATGGTCAGCACCGAGCTGCCGGTTGTGCAATCGTTTATGGACGAAGCGGCACCAGTGATTGAAGCGAAACGGTTGATGCAGTCCTTACGTGATGCTTCCATGCGTGACCCGATGACCAATCTCTATAATCGCCGATATCTGGAAGAGTCTCTGGAGACACTTACTTCTGGTGTGCGGCGTAGGGATTCACAGATTGGCGTGGTGATGTGTGATATTGATTTCTTTAAAATGGTCAATGACACCTATGGTCATGAAGTGGGCGATGATGTGCTGAAAGGCACCTGTAATATCATTACACAGACGCTGCGCAATGCTGATGTGGTGATTCGATATGGTGGTGAAGAATTTCTGGTGCTGCTGATGGATGCCTCTGAAGAGGGGGCGCTTATGGTGGCCGATCGCATTCGTACCCAGCTTGAGGCACATAAATTTAAAACCTCTGATGGTCCTATGACCAAAACCATGTCGTTGGGTGTTTCCATGTTTCCTGAGGATGATGATGATTTCTGGGCCTGTGCGAAATATGCTGATGTGGCTCTTTATCAGGCCAAAGATACAGGTCGCAACAAGGTCATTCGTTATCAGGACGGTATGACTTCTGAAGATTAACAGTGGAACCTTGCCTTCACGAATTATCGAGAGAGAATAGTAATTGAGCTGTTGCGATCACATGAATCAGCCTCTGTCACATCGCTGACTTTCAGATGACATCATAGTGACTTATTTAGGCATAGTTTCCTCTGTAGAAAAATAGATAAACAAGGAGTCAATAATAATGATGATTGAAGCAACAAATCCGGCCTTTTCACGGTTGGAGTTTATGAAGCTGGTTGGTAGTCCTATCAATATGGCAAGCACCGAGCTGGAGTGTTTGATGGATATGCCTGCATTTAGCCCGTATGGCGATGCCCATTGTGTAGAGAATGATGATTGGAAAGATGTTGATTAAGAGTCTGTTATTGTACGTGTTATAAGATGAGCTGAGGCTCCTTTTTTTGTGCCCGATTAGCACACTCCTCCACTTCGCTTAAGTCGATGTTTTTTTATGGGTGGGCAGGCCTGCTTCTGTTCTGATTCGGCTGGCGCATGGTAAATGGTTTGGCTCGCTGTTGGGCTGAGTTATTCATCCACTTGTGACGCATCTGCTGGCGTTTGGCGGGCGTCATCTGCTTCCAGCGTTGGCGCAGATCAAGGCGCTTGTCAGTCGGTAATGATTTAAACCACTGGCGTTTGTCACGAATCTCACGTCTTTTCTCAGGTGGCAGGCTTTGGAACCGTTTGAAGCGTTTGCGCATGAGAATACGTTTCTCTTTAGGCATCTCTTTCCAGCGTTTGAGTTGCCTTTTGGCACGATGCTTCTGCTCGGGACTCATGCTTGCCCAGCGCTTGGCTCCTTTGCGTAATTTAAGCTGGCGTTCAGCTGGCTGTTGATGCCAGCGCTCCTGGAATTTCTGCAATGTTTGCTGTTCCTGTAGTGACAGTGACGACCACGGAAGAACCTGTTCATCGGCGAGACCCTGCATGGGCGATGACAAAGCGATGATCACCATGAGGAAAAATGTTTTAATGATCATAATGCCCCTCCTTCGTTGTTGTCATGTGAAAATCTCCATCGTTACTGCCCTTTATTCGCTTCTCTTCAAAATCCGATGGCTCAAGCCATTGACCATCATCGGTTTCCCAGTCAGCTATAAATTCAAATAGCTCCATATCCGAAATCTCCACATCGGCAGTCGATTTTTCGGCGTGGGCTGGAGTGCACAACGGGGTGCATAACAACAAGGCTACTGTGAAATATAATATACTCGTTTTAGCCGGCATGTTTGCTGCTCTCCAGCCACTGATAAAACTCAACATCTTCCAGCAGCTCCAGCTCAATATCTGAGGCAAGCAGGTCAAAATCTTCAATTACTCCTGCTTGCATGGGCAGATCAGGCTTGGAATTGTTCTGCTGAGGCATCATCCAAGTCAGCATGAAAGCAGCCATGGCACTAGCCAGTGCGGCGAGCATGAAGCAGTTTTGCTTCCGGTCAGTGGTGGAGGCGATGGCCTCGTGTCGCATAACTGCCAGTCGCGTGGCTGTTGTATGCCCCATATGCTCAACGGTTTCATTCAGCTTTTGATTCGCGAAACTTTCGAAGTCATGTTTGTCTGTCATGGCCAATACGCCTCCAGCTCAGCTTTCAATTTTTGCATGGCTCGAGAGAGGTGCGTTTTCACACTGCCGTCCGAGCAACCCATGGCTGTGGCTGTATCTTGCACACTTAAACCTTCCCATATCCGCAACATGAACACTTGCTGTTGTCGCCGCGGTAAAGACTGTAATGCTATCACCAGTTGTGATCCCGCATCGGACAGATCCATTTGAAGGGCCGGGTCTGTGATATGAGAGTCGGGCAAGGCTTCTATTATATTTCGCACATCTTCATCTTTGCAAAACCAGTGCAGGATGGTTGCGCGCAGCTTATGACGTCGATGCCAATCACGGATGCGGTTTTGCAGGATGCGGTGAAATAGAGGAGGCCAGTTTTCAGGCTCGTGTTTGGCATAATGTTTGACGAGTCCAAACATGGCATCCTGCACAAGTTCAAGCGCATCATCGCGGTTGCATGTGGCTATTTCAGCCATGCGTAGGGCACGTTTTTCCACGCTCATCAGAAAGGCGTTGAGTTGTTGTTCTTGCTCTACACGACTCACCTGAGGCGCCTCCATGATTTATCTGCAAGCAGTTTCGCATGTTTTGCCAGGAGCTTATGTTTGATGAGCATGCTGAGTAGATCACATTAGAGTCCTGTCTTAACGATGCGAGGGCCTAGCATGCGCTTTGCCGGGGTGACGAGCAACATCAGTAGCTTTCCTTTTTTTGTCGTGGCGTTTGTCCCGGCGATGTTCCGCGCGTTCGCCTTTGCGATCTAAACGCGCATTAATACGGTCACCTTTACGGTCAAGCTTTGCATTGATCTTGTCGCCCTTGCGATCAAGGCGTTGTTCAATGCGATCTCCCTTTTTATCCAGTCGCTCCGCTTTGGCCTCATTGCCATTCGCACGTGCCCGTTCAGCAGCACGGTCATAGTGTGCATCAATGCGCTCTCCTTTACGATCCAATCGTTCATTGATGCGATCGCCTCTGTTGTCCAGGCGTTGATCTATGCGGTCACCTCTGTTGTCCAACCGTTTTTCAATCCGATCACCGGGATCAGCCTGTATTAATGCTGGAGCTAGCATCAATGTCAGACCTGCAACTGCTATCATAATATATTTCATACTCATCTCCTTTGATGCTGATGTCATAATAGTTACAACGTATGAGTCGTGAATCGGTTGACATCGCTCTACACAGTGCTTTCTTAGCTCCATCATTTTTTTGTTTTTTGTAATGTTGAATTTCTTATTTTCAATAGATACTGGCACATGTTTTGCTGAATAGTGTTGAACTTTCAATGTGATGCTACTTCAGGAGATCTTCATGCGAAGAAATGAACCGGTTACCAATCAGGAAGTCAGTTATGGAGACAGCAAATTGCTCGTTTCGAAGACCGATAAAAAAGGTCGTATCACGTATTGTAATGCCGCATTTATTAAAACGTCGGGGTTTTCAGAGTCTGAACTGCTTGGCAAACCACATAATATTGTGCGTCACCCAGACATGCCTGAAGCTGCCTTTCAGGATTTGTGGAATAGCGTCAGCAAAGGTGAAGAGTGGCATGGTATTGTGAAAAACCGATGTGAAAATGGGGACCATTACTGGGTAGATGCAACAGTCACGCCCTCTTTTGATAGCGATGGCAATATCATTGGATATATGTCTGTTCGCAGGAGCCCATCGGATCAACAAGTTCAGGACGCAGAAAATCTTTATGCGCAGTGGCGAAAGGAAGGTAAATAGATATGGGACAGTTCACTTCAATTATCACTGGCAAGAGGGAATTGTCTGCCCGTGCGATGTTGCGTGTTGGTTTTTTGGCGCTGGTGGCAGTTTGTTTGTTTGTCGGTGGTTTGGTATGGAATGATACCAGCAAGATCAGTGAAGAGACGAAGAGCTTTCATGATGGAGAGTTAGTGGCTGCTATAGAATCAGAGAAAATGCTCTTTCAGCTTGTGCAGGTGCAGCAGCTGTTAACGGATGCTGCATTGACGCATGAGAGTACGCCTGTTGAACAGGCTAAAGTGGTCGTTTCTGATTTTAAATCGTCTACGGATACGTTGGAGAAGAGCTTTGCAGGCATGGAAGACAAATCAGCGGCGTTGGAAGCTACACTTCAGAAATTACGATCAGATTTTGATACCTTTTTCAGTAACGGCCTGAGCATGGTTGAACACTATAAGGCTGGAGAACATCAGCTGGCCTCCAGAGGAATGAAACTGTTTGATCAGGATGCCTTGGCAGTCACGGGTTTGATGAAAAGCTTTAGTGAAAAGTTAGAGCATCGAATGGCCTTATCGTTAGAAAACAATCAGAGGCATATAGAATCGCTACTGACGGTGTTGTTGGTTTCAGGCTTGGTCCTATTGGTGATTCTCGCTGTAGTTTATGTTGTGATAACCAGGGGGATAAACAAACGCATCCATAGTGTTAGTTCAGTGTTGGCCGAGTGGCGTACGAGCGGTATGGAACCACGTATTACAGGAATTAGAAGCACCGGCGTTATCGCTGATATGTCCTGGTTGGTAAATGATATTGGTGATCTGGTTGAAACGCTGTTGCGCGAAATTACGAATAGTCTGCAGCAGATGTCTGGCGGGGATTTAGACAGGCGCATTGATACTCGTGGCATGTCTGCCGGTATGAAGCAGGTGGCATCTGTTGTGAATGATGCGCTTGATTCAATGGCAGGTTTTAAGCGAAAAGCTGTGAAGGATCAGAAAAGGACAGAAGATTTTGAAGTTGTGCTTAGTGATATAACAAGGAAGCTGCAGGTTCTG
>JAJFLF010000260.1 GCA_021772845.1 Mariprofundus sp. | reverse complement strand
GCACCTAAAACGTTGCGGACTTTATCAACTGCAGCAATCCAAGTCCATGACGGGAAGAATGACATAAAGCGCAACGCATTTATAACAAACCTTTTCCCCTCTGCAGAGGTGATGCAAATCACAGTTCGCTGCTGGATTCAGGCGTAGAGTCACTGTGATTGATGAACTATTGCTTTCACAAGGAGAATAGCCATGAAAACAATCACGCACAATATCACACTGAGTTTATTAACGTTAATCACCCTGTTCGCGTTAAGTTTCTCAAATGGCGCAACAGGAATGAATGCTGCTTTGGCATCTGATAGTGATGATGATAGTCAACAAACAACTATCTGCCACTATCCCATAGGTAACCCGGATAACTTCCAGACCATGAACATTGGCACCCCTGCCGTATTAAGTGCACATCTAAAACATGGTGATACGTATGGAGCTTGCCCTTGTTTATGTCCTGCAGGCGTTGAAGCATGTATTTGTGCAGATGGCGCAAGTGGTATCCCTTCATCTCTACAGCCAGATCAACAATCATCTTCAGAAGATTCATTTCGTACTATCCAGGGTAAGTGAACAATCGCCAGCAATTAGGCACACACCTTGCCCTATGGTTTCAAAGACCCAAGCGGCATTGGTGCAACTGTAACATTGCGCAATCAACAGATAGAAATAAAATTACGTCTTACGGCGCATATAGATATTAACTGAGTGTCCGGTGCAATCTCTTTGCAAAAGTTAAACATCTTATGGAAAAGAATTACCTGATTTCCCGTATGAACCGAAAAGAGGTGGATGATGCGATACCAATGCTTTTTTCGCGAGGGCATCTTTATTGGCAAACTCAATGGCTGCACTGCCGCATCAGTGGCAGGCAGGGAAGAACCCGAGCCATTGCATCATTCATCGATTACGCCACCTGATCTGTCGATCTGTCGCAGAGAAGAGAGCCAAACATCTCATGACCACAAAACGGCAAGTCGACCATCTGAGTAAAACAGTTTAACCCGCCCACGGTTATAACAACCCACGCAATGTCAGCTTCAAACATCAATCTGCTATTGATAGCTCCCCCCATCGGCAACAACATCATACACTCGATCAATAATCTCATTGGCTTCTGAAGCGGTAATGCCTCCCCCTTTGGCAACCTTAAGCATATCTTGTCGTGAAATAGCGCCACCTTTTCCAGCGACTGAGGTCGAATGTTCATTGCCGGCAAGAATGGATCGGGTAAGATCATAGGCTGGAGAAAGCCGCCATTCACCTCTATCATCCATGAGAAAGGAAAAGTTCTTCACATGATCATCCTGATTCTCAATCGCCACATTAAAAACCATCATACGATACATCATCAATAGATCCTGATGGTTTTTCGTTAATATTGAAGTCATTTTGCAGAGCGTTTCATAATCGAGTGCCGGCTCTCTGAAATTAGCATCAATCAAGTTTGCGACTGTATGCATGTGAACTCTTTCATTGCCGATTCTGTCAAATCGTCTGGTTCCAAAAAACTGGTTATCGCCAACTTCAAAGAGGCAAGATTTCATCATATTCAAGCCAGCATCCAATGCCATATGATAATAGGCATATTCCATCTTACCTGCTGTTTTCAGATCTTCTCTGGCCGCGAATTTAATGATCCAATGCTCATATCCATCAGGTAAATCACCTTCACCAAAAACCATCTGATTACCGTTGATACCCACAAGCACCTTGGGTCGCGCTCCACCAGGAGAACCACCGGCCCTGGCCATAGCAGGCAGTACTGTCTCTATTTCACCCTCATAAAGCCTGATGGATGCTTCCGCAATTTCGCTTAAATTAAACAGCTGATCATCGTTATCCGGATCTATTATAGATGGCCTATAGCTCAACGCACCCATCGCTGAATCACCAATATAGGCAAGCCGATCCAGAGGGCTTAGTGGAAACTGGATGCCTCTTCGTCTCAGCTCTCTATCCATAAGCAACAATCCCCAGCCATCAGGCAAAGAGTCGTCAAAGACTCCATGCAGATTTTGCCTGAACCGGGCATCGCTTTTCTGAACACCTACTCCAAACCTGAGTTTAAAGGGCGAGAGGTTCAGACCAGCTGCAACAAATGCCGGATCATATTCAAACAACAGATCGTGTCCCTGATGCAGCAGTCTGCCAACTAATATATTTCGTGGCTTGTAGATGACATCGAGTCTTTTCATTCAACGCCCCTTCGCCGAGGTCTGTTCTCGTTCTGCTTGATATATTCATCCATGCTCATGCCATCAATCTCTTTTTTAAGTAGTTGATCAAATCGACCTAACAGGCCAAGCGCATGCACAAGCATAAGTAACTGCCGCAGCGATATTTCTCCACTATTTTCAAATCGTTTGATGGTAGAAGCCGGAACACCTGATTTCTCCGCCAGCGTATTTCGTTTCCAGCCCTTAACATCCAATCGTGACCGCTTCACATCAGCAGCCAATTGATGCTGAATATCCTTAGGCGAGAGTAAGAGAAATAGTTCACTTGAAGACAACATAGTATCCATACATTACCTAAAAGGCATAGAAGGGTCAATATAGTGTCTTTTATTAGAACTCACTCAATAAAAAATCACTTTCTCCATGATTCTTAGTGGCAAGCTCATGACACCTAACAAGAGACTCACACAAGTGAGGAACCAGCCTGCTGCGCATGAATTGGATTGGCAAAAGTACGCCATCCGATAAAACAGATTGACCCCTTCACAACTTACGACATGATTGCTCTGTGCTCACCGAAGAAAACAATACTCCTATATCTGTCACCGAACTGACTGCCCGCATTAAACAGATGCTGGAGATCGGTTTTGGCAAAATTCAGGTCACTGGCGAAATATCCCGTTTAACACGGCCCTCTTCCGGCCATCTCTATTTCACCATTAAAGATGCACATGCAGCTATTTCCGCAGTGATCTGGCGCTCAACTGCCATGCGTCTGAAAAATATTGTGCAGGAAGGTGGAGAATTTATTTTCACCGGGCATATCAGTGTTTATGAACCGCGTGGTACGTATCAGATGATCATCACCCGGATGGAAACTGCAGGGGCTGGCAAACTGGCGGCTGAATTTGAGCGTCGCAAACAGCTCTATGCTGAATTGGGCTACTTTGATGCTGAGCGCAAAAAAGCCATCCCAACACTGCCCAAGCATATCGGCATCATCACCTCCCCCACTGCGGCTGCATTTGAAGATGTTAAAAAAGTACTCGATACACGACCGGCTTGGTTAGAGCTCACGCTCTCACCTGCATTGGTGCAGGGCAGCAGTGCCCCAGCGGCCATTGCCAATGCGCTGGAAAAGATGAGTCGAATGGAATCACCACCACAGGTGATCCTGCTCGTACGTGGTGGCGGCAGCATGGAAGATCTGTGGTGTTTCAATGATGAAGCCGTGGTTAAAGCGATTGTTGCCTGCCCTATCCCTGTCATCTCA
>JAJFLF010000259.1 GCA_021772845.1 Mariprofundus sp. | reverse complement strand
AGGTGATTTTAAACTATCAGAAAGTGTAGCAATGGGCTGCAAGATGTCGGATTGAATTGATGGGGGGAGATAGCCATTGATCCCGACCCCGATGATCAATAATGAGCCGTATGTTTCCAGTAATATACCAGCCAGTTTTTTGCCATCAAACCAGATTTGGTTGCCAGGATAAATGAGATCTGGGTTGGTGATATAGAGGTTACGTTCCCATACTTTAAGCCACTTGTACGGATCCTTGAAAAAATGATCGGCAATGTCCCAGAGTGTATCACCCTTTTTTACCACATATGGTTTGCTGATATCAGCTTTTATGCTCTCACTGTCAGCACCGTCGATGTTTAATGTATCAGCATGAAGCAGTACAGGGGTGAGACAAAAAAGGCCCACCATCAGCGTCAAAATAATTGATTTAAAGGTCGAACGTAATGTCGGTTTTGTTGTCATGCTTGCCTCCCGGCATTAGTAGCTTGCTGCACTCTTAGTTCCACGCCTTAAGCCTTAAGAGCTAACATTCTGTTTGCTCTTGGTGGATGATTCTGTGCCATCGATCAAACGTTTGATATTGCTGGAATGTTTGATGGTTACCAATGACGCAAAAAGCATGCCGACCAGCAGGGCTGGAATAGAATCATCGGTACATGCGATCAACAGCGGCAGTGCCAATGCACCTAAAATAGAGGCCAATGAGACATAATGACTGATTTTGAGGGCGCAAATCCAGATCAATATGCCAAACAGAGCTGCCAGCGGTTGCCAGGGCAGCATGACACCGAGCATGGTGGCGACACCTTTGCCGCCCTGAAACTTCAGATAGATGGGGAAGATATGCCCGACAAAGGTCGCTGCAGCAATCGCTGCAATCCATATTTCAGGCAAATCAAACATGATGGCTAGTCCAACAGGCAGTGCGCCTTTACCAATATCGGCTAACAAGGTGAGTGCGCCCACCAATTTGCCCCCAGCACGCATGGCGTTGGTCGCGCCGATATTGCCGCTGCCATGTTGGCGTGGATCCTGTCCACTGATTAATTTGGAGAGCAGCAGGCCGAAAGGAATTGCACCTAACAGATAGGCCGCTATCACTGCCCCTGCCAATTCCATCATTGGGAGGTTCAAATGCCACCCTTACGATAGTGTTGGCGGTTGCTATCCATGCGCTGCTGTAGTTCTTCTGAACGAGATTGGCAGATGTATCCTGGCAAGATCTGTTCCAGAGAAGATGCTGTGCCGAATTGAGCGGGAAAGGCTTCTCCGTCAATGGTGTTGTCATGGGTCAACAGCTTGAGTTGATCCAGCGTGATGGGTGGAGTGGGCAATACCGAGGTGAAGGAGGCCATGATTTTAGCTGCAAAACCCGGTAGCGGAATGAGCAGGCGCTGGCGATCCAATACTGACATCAATAGTTCGAGCATAGCCTGGAAGCTATAGGTTTTTGGTCCGCCCAGATCATAAGCTTGGGCAGAAACATGCTGGTTGCCGATGCTGGATACAAAAGCACGGGACACATCTTCAACCCATATTGGCTGAAATTGAGAACCACCGGAGATTACCGGCATGACTGGCAGGAGGGCTGACATCGCTTTGAACTGATTGAAGAAGTTATCCCCAGCGCCATAAATGATTGATGGGCGGAAAATCGTCCAGTTTAGATCTGAATCATGCACCAATGCCTCAGCTTCCCCTTTAGTAGCGGCATAACTGCTTTCGACGACATCACCAGCACCGAGTGCACTCATGTGAATATACTGTTTTACGCCAGCCTGTTTACAGCCCTCAATGATGCGCGCTACACCATCCACATGCGCTGCAGCAAAGTTCTGACGCCCTTTTTCAAACAGCAAACCAACCAGATAAATGACGACATCCTGATTTTTTAAAGCTGCATCAATACCGCGTCCATCAGTGACATCGACTGTCACTAGATTGACACCTTTAACCAGTAAATCACGGGCTCTTTCCGGGTGTCTGCACGCCACACTAACCTGATGTCCGGCAGCAATGGCCTGATCTACAATGGATCTCCCTACAAATCCGCTGCCGCCAATAATACAAACACGCTGTCCCATGGTTGAACCTCCCTTTTGCTACCGGTGTAATTATGAGGCTCGATACGCCAAGGTCAATGTGTGCCGTGTTCAGTTGGTTCGCAGCAGAACAATGATCGGGAGTCTCTTTTCGTATGATAGAGGATCTGAAGTCTTCTCCTCTGTATCCATTTTATTCTATAGCAGTTATCAATCAGCTGACTTATATGCTAGCAATGGAGCTATGAATAACGCATATGATGCTGTTTCGACTATGAAAAGCACCCGGGCTATGTGGGGGCGATTTCTGTTGCTGACCCTGCCGGTGATTGGTTTGATGTTGGTTAGCAGCTATTTCCTGTTTCAGGCTGAGCAGCAGATGCATCTGGACACCACACGTATGGAGACGGCCCACCACATTGAAAGTCAGGCCAACAACATTCGTGCGGAGATCATGCAGGCGGTGCTGCATATTAAGTTCCTGGCCAAACACAGCGAAGTTGTAGAGGTGCTTGAAGGGGATGAAGGTTATGCTCTGGTTGAGTTGAGTCGTGATTTTCATCTGTTTGCCAAATATATGGGGGTTTATGATCAGGTTCGATTGCTGGATAAACATGGTCGTGAAGCCTTGCGGGCTAATTTTCGCGATGGTGAGTCAACGCTAACTGTTAAAAAGGATCTGCAGGATAAGAGTGCTTATGCATATTTTAAGCAGGCAATAGATATGCCTTCCGATTCTGTATTTATCTCCAAGTTCACGCTGAATGTTGAGCAGGGGCGTATTGAGAGACCCTATAAGCCTGTGATCCGCTATGCATCGCCAGTGATCAATGGCGATGGCGTGCACGTCGGTGTGGTTGTGCTTAATTTTCTCGGTGATGTGTTGATTAAACGTTATCTGGACGCCACGGATGTGACTGGTGAAAACATGCTGTTGAATGCGAATGGTTATTTTATTCACGCCGAAGATGAAAGTCTCACCTGGGGGTCGTTGCTCGAAAAGCGCAAAGATCAGAATCTGGCATCGCGTTTTCCAGATGTTTGGAAGAGTATTGTAGATAAGCGGGATGGGCAGATATTAACTCCACATGGTCTGTTTACATTCGCCACAATCGCTCCCTATGCACTGCTTCTTCAGGATGCTCCGCAACAGGGGGGCGCTGGTGACTGGATTATTGTTTCTTATGTCTCCAGTGATGAACTGTATGCCCATGCAGGCAGCCTTTCCCTTTCGTTTATTGCGTTGAGTGTGCTTCTCTTACTGGCGTGGATTATTCTGGCATGGTTATGGGTGAGCTCGGAAGTGAGGCGGGAACAGGTGTATCATAGACTGCAAGCGTTACATGAAAATAAACGTTATCTGTTACGTAGCCTGATGAATATTCAGGAAGAGGAGCGCCGATCTTTGGCGCGTTCACTGCATGATGATATGGGGCAATCTTTGACATCAATACAGGCTTATGTGGCTGCTGCGATGAAAAGTATTACAGATGAAAAAGCGGGGGAAGATATTCTACAGGTGCGAAATATCGCCACACATATTCAGCAGTCAGTACGCAATCAGTTGCATATTCTGCGTCCTGCCTCTTTAGATAGGCTGGGCCTGTCTGCTGCGCTTGAAGATATGTTGGGTGAGTTTGCCAAGCGCGAAAACCTGACGTATGCGTTTGAGTGCAAACAGAAACTGCCCGATTTAAATGAGATGCAAAATATTCATCTGTTTCGCATTGTACAGGAGTCTTTGACCAATATAGCCAAATATGCGCAGGCGACCCATGTGAGTCTCTCTTTGCAAATCTCTGATGTAGATTTGAATGAAAGTGCTTCCCATGCATCTACCCTGCACTTGCAAGTTAGTGATGACGGTTGTGGCATGGAAACCATCGAAGAGACAGGTTTAGGCTTGCTAGGTATGCGAGAACGCACGGATTTGCTGCATGGTCAGATCAATATCATATCTGAGATTGGACAGGGTGTGCGCATTGATATCTCTGTGCCTGTGCAGGTGGAGAGATGATTAGTGTTTATCTGGTTGATGATCACGCCGTTGTACGCGCTGGATTTCGTAGCTTGCTTGAGGCGGAAGCAGATATTGCTGTTGTTGGTGAAGCAGCCAGCGGTGAAGAGGCGTATAGTGGTTATGTAGAGTTGCAGCCGGATGTTGTGGTTACTGATGTCTCGATGCCGGGTGAGGGTGGTCTGGGTTTTATGCGTCGCCTGCTAAAACGTGACAAAGACGCCAAAGCGTTGGTGATGAGCATGTTTGATGATGTCGCTTTTGTGAAGCGCGCTATGGAATATGGGGCCATGGGCTATATCAGTAAATCGGATGATCCTGAGCTGTTGGTGCAGGCGGTTCGTGCTGTGGCAGCAGGAGATACATGGGTTGCGCCCATGCTGGCGCAAGAGATGCTTGGTAGCATGCGAACAGGAGAGGGAAGTCCTCAAGCGTTGTTGACTGACAGGGAATTTGAGGTGTTTGTGTTATTGGCTTCGGGCAAGGATGCAAAAGAGATAGCTGATATTTTACACCTGAGTTCAAAAACAGTAGGTACACATCAAACGCGGATATTTCATAAACTGCGTGTGAATACTGGGGCTGAGCTGGCGCGTCTGGCTATTCGTTTGAATATCATTAATCCTTAATTATGTGAAAAGTTTCTATTGCAGAGAGTGAATGGCTGCACTTTTCTAATGCACTGCATATAGGGAAATTCCTCATGCTTGATGTGTGTCTTTACCCATATATACAGTGTGGGGAATGCTTATAATTGGGACCATGAATATTTCTCAATTCAAACCCGTGTTGAAGCTGTTGACCGTAGTGATGGTCGCAGAGTTACTGATTATGACAAGCCTTCACTTTCTGCCTGAGTCGACCCAACCTGAATTGCTGGGCCTGCTTGATGTGCTACTACTTGGTTTGATTACGACTGCTGTTGCACAACTGTGGATTGTGCGCCCGCTGCAGGAGGCAAGAGAACAGGATGCCCTGTTTCGATGTATTGCTGAGCATTCACATACAGGCCTTCTGATTACTGATCCGGCACAGGATAATGCCATTATTTTCTCCAATGACGCATTCACAGAGATTACCGGTTATGCGATGGATGAAGTGAAAGGTAAAGATCCACGCTTTTTAATTGAAGGTATCGGGTTTCAATCCGGGCAGGAAAAAGTTGTAAGTGCGCTCAAAGAGATCAAACCCGTTAATGTGTTATTAAGGAATCAACGCAAAGACGGCACGGAATTCTGGAATGATATGCACCTTAGTCCAATCAGTATCCATGGAGATAAACCACGTTATTGGCTGGCACTGTTGCATGATGTGACAGAAACCAGGGCTTTGAATTTACAGGTCGAACATCTGGTCAGTGCTGTGGAACAGGCAGATGATATGATCTGTATCTTTGATCAACAGGGGCGCATTGATTTTGTAAATCAGGCTTTCACGCAGCAGCAGGGTTTAGATAAAGAACAACTTAAAGGTGAAACGATTTGGCGCTTCTGGAGTGATGAAAAGTGGAGTGATGAGGATATTCAGCATGCTTTGAAAGCGCATGGGCAGTGGTCAGGTCGCAATCAGTGGTCACGAGAAAAGAGTGATCCCTATGAGGCTATGACCACTATTTCTATGGTTGAAGGTGAGGATGGGGAGCGCATGTATATCGCGGTTGTGCGTGATATGACTGAATCAATAGAGATAGAAAATAAACTTGTGCACGCACATAAAATGGAGGCGGTTGGTACACTGGCCGGTGGTATCGCCCATGATTTCAATAATATGCTGGCTGCCATGATGGGTAATTTGTATCTGTTGAAAAAAAACCTACATGAAAATGAGACAGCAGTACGCCGCATTGAGTCCATTGAAGAGCAGGGTTATCGCGGTGCCGATCTGATTCGTCAAATGCTGGTGTTTGCACGTAAACAGACCCTCGACAGGCATGATTTTGATTTGCGGGTATTGGGCAAAGAGACGGTTAAATTACTGCAGACCAGAACGCCTGAAAATATCTGTCTGAATACAGATATTGATCCTGTGAAGATGATGTTGCATGGCGATCCATCGTTGTTGCAAAGTAGCCTGTTTAACCTGATGAATAATGCTATTCATGCGATTGAGGAGATGCAGGAGGAAACGGAGTTCAGTGGTGTGGTTAATCTGTCTATTCATGCTGTGGATATAGATAGCGTACATGCAGACGTGAGAGAGGCATTCACAGCAGCGGATAGTGAAAATATAGTAGATCAGTGTGTGCACATTTCGGTCTCCGATAATGGTTCTGGAATGAACAAAAATACTCAGGAGCGCATTTTTGAACCGTATTTTACTACCAAGGAACAGGGCAAAGGAACTGGGCTTGGCATGTCTATGGTGATGGGCTGTATTGAAATTCACAATGGCTGGATAGGACTGACGAGTGCTCCAGGGAAAGGTTCCAGTTTTGATGTTTATTTGCCAATGTGTTGTAGCGCTGTTGAAGCGCTGGTCTCGCATGAGGCTGAAATGCATCCGGGTAATGGTGAATTGATTTTACTGGCTGATGACAATATTGCGCTGCGTGAATCCATGTGTGAAATCCTGGAAGATGCCGGTTATCGCGTGCTGATGGCGTATGATGGTGAGCATGCTCTGCAGCAATATATGGAGCAGGAAGACCGTGTACACATGGTGATTCTTGATTGTGTTATGCCCAAGCTTGGTGGTGTAGATGTGGCAGAGGCTATCTGGTTGCAGAGCGGGGATGCGGTGAAAATTGTATTGATGACAGGTTATGATCTGGGTGACTCCTTAAAGCATATGAGGATATCTGGAGGGCGGCCTTTGTTGTTGCAAAAACCCTGGAATATGGAGCAGATGAACGGGGTGTTGAAATCCATGTGTGAGGGATCTGTGCATTAAGTAATAAGAAAGTGGCGGGGTGCTAAGGTGTCACCCTTCGGTTTGTCGTTCAAGCGACTTTATCTGGCTCTCCTGCCATTGTACTCCGGACTCCTGTTCTCCGCCCTTTGGGCTATTGCTAAAGCAATGTTTAAATCAGTGATTCTGCTGATTTGTCGTGTGAGCTATCTGTGGCGAGAGTATTCGGGGCTCCTGCCCCTCACCCCTTTGGGGCCGGCCTGAAGGCCGGTTCAATTGGCTGTCCTGCCAATTGATCGAACTCGAGCTTCGCAGAGAGCTTCTGTCTGACGCGCTTTACCAAACAAAAAAGGGCCACCCAATGGGTGACCCTTTTTTGTTTGGTGGAGGCGGCGAGAGTCGAACTCGCGTCCGAAAATCATCAGCCTATGGATCGACTTGTTTAGTCCGTTCGAACAGCACCCCAAGAGAACCAAACGGACA
>JAJFLF010000258.1 GCA_021772845.1 Mariprofundus sp. | reverse complement strand
ACACCCAGGATGTCGTCTTCACGCATCATCAGGAAGTCTTCGCTATCTAATTTAATTTCAGTACCTGCATAAGTAGAGAAGATCACAGTATCGCCTTCTTTCACGTCTAACGGACGCACTTCGCCGTTTTCAAGACTTTTGCCTTTACCAGTTGCAATTACCAGGCCCTGAACTGGCTTTTCTTTCGCCGAATCAGGAATGATGATGCCACCAGCAGATTTTTCTTCTTCATCCAAACGGCGGACGATTACGCGATCATGTAAAGGACGGACCTTTGTTGTCATCTTTGTTTCTCCTTCAATCAAGTTGGGGTTGTATCTCTGAATCAGGTATATAGGAATTGGAAACTCAGGATTCAACCCCCAAGCAATAAATTTTTTCAGTTCTTCTTATAGATAGATATTATTTATTATTCACGATCAGTTCATTCTTTCGAATTTGAACATAACAACTTGAAATAATCATGTTGATATAAAGGGCAAACTAAAGCCCCCTGCTTTGATAAAGCCTAACTAATGATACGAGCTTAAACTGACTGTGCTCCAAGATGATGCATTTCGGCAATGGTTAATGCACTCGTCTCCGCGAACTTCTCTTTTATCGCCAGAATATCAGACCACTTATCGATAAAGGCATCTACAAGCATCGGATCAAAATGTTTACCTGATTCTTCCTTGAGCAGATTTACTGCTTTGTCATTCGGCCAGGCATCTTTGTACGGGCGTTCAGTGGTAAGTGCATCAAACACATCGGCAACAGCCACAATTCTGCCAACCAGCGGTATCTCCTCACCTTTCAGGCCATTGGGATAACCCTGACCATTCCATTTTTCATGATGTGTTAAAGCAACGACACGCGCCATGTCCAAAAGTCCACCCTCTTCATGCTCGCCAATAATATTGGCGCCGAACTTAGGATGTTTTTTCATCAAACTCCATTCGTCGGCATCAAGCTTGCCCGGTTTTAAAAGCACATTATCCGGAATGCCGATTTTACCAATATCGTGCATCGGAGCGGCATTGAGCAGTAGATCAGCTTCTTCATCGTCCATACCAATAGCTTTAGCAATAATGTAGGAGTAGTGACTCATACGTATAACATGCATACCCGTTTCATTATCCTTAAATTCAGCGGCCCTACCTAAGCGCTTGATAATCTCCCTGCGTGTTTCATTCAACTCAGCTGTACGCTTCTTCACTTTCACTTCAAGCGCTCTGTTCTGATCATAGAGGGCCAGTTGCGCATGCACACGGGCCAGTACAATGGGAGGGCTGACAGGTTTAGTAATGTAATCAACTGCCCCCAGTTCAAATCCATGTGTTTCATTCACTACTTCACCTTTGGCGGTGACAAAAACAACTGGTATATTTTTCGTTCTTGGATCGGCCTTTAGTCGTTGGCAAACCTCAAAGCCATCCATACCTGGCATCATGATATCGAGCAAAATAATATCCGGAGGGGAGTTAAAGGCGACCTTCAACGCTTTAGCGCCATTGATAGCTGCCTTGATTCTGTACTCTTTGCCAAGAATACCCGTCAGCACATCAATATTGTCCGGCACATCATCGACTACAAGTATGGTCTGCTTATCTGTCACATTGCTCATATATTCTCCTTCAGCCTTCCAACATATCAATCACATCGTAAGTCTTGATCTCGTGACTTATGCCTTTCGCCTGCACTTTCATTTCTTCATTAATGATAACCATACAACTCACAATCATCATTGTTATTATAGATCACTCGTCACTGGATGGCATAATCACCTTAAAGGTTTTCATACTTATCATGCATGCATCATCAAAGCCCTGCAGCCGCTCTATGACTGCTTTGGTCACTTCAGTGCCCATTTTCATCAACATCATACCTTTCCGGGTGGTAATATCAGAATCAAGAATCATGCCTGCAGATAACTCAGACAGGGCTACTTCCAGCGCACCACTCGCTTCAGGTACTGCCGGCTCTATTACCACTCTTTGCTGCGGCGCTTGATCCACCACCTGTTTCTGAGGGCTTGAAATGACGGGAGCATTCTTTTTACGATCCAGATCGTCCATATGAAGTGCTACTTGAAGAAGGGACACTCCAAACTGCACCTGAGAGTCTAAATCAGACTCACCTTCCAGAGATTTCGCACTCCTGTTTTGCAGTGCAATAATCTCTGCTGCCTCTTCAAGCTTAGGGATTTTTTCCAACAGACGTTTACCCACCTGTGGATGATTGTTAAATAGTTTTTTCTCTTCGGCGCTCACCGCTTCGCCATTATAAATTTTTTCAAGCAGCTCATCCGGCAGTGTTATACAACCTAACTGAGAGAGCATGGCAGCTATTTCAAAGCTCCATGAATTTTGATGCCCTAAGCGTTTGGCTGTTGCGGTGACATGACGCCTTAGATTACGAGCCCGGCCAAATGCCACTGGATTCGTCAGTGAAAGCACATCCATCATCAACTCGATACTTCCGGTCAATGTCTTATCAAGCGCCTCTTTCAACTCATTCTGACTCTCTTGCAGTGCAATGATATTTTTTACCCGCGCACTCACAATTGGAGGGCTTACCGGCTTACTAATATAGTCGACGGCCCCAACCTCAAAGCCCAAAGTCTCATCCGTATCTTCAGTTTTAGCAGTCACAAAAACAACAGGTATATCTTTAGTCTGATCATCTGCTTTTAGACGACGACACACTTCATAACCATCCATGCCGGGCATCATGATATCCAGCAATATGAGGTCCGGTCTGTTTTCTGAAGCCGCACTTTTCAAGGCTCGCTCACCATTCACAGCTGCTTTTATTTTATAATCGGAGGATAAAACACCTGTTAACACATCAATATTCTCAGGTGTATCATCCACAACCAGAATTATTTTTTTATCTGTCATCACTCATCCCCACCCTTCTCATGCAACCAAACCAGATAACCGTGTTCACCATTAAACCAGTGTGCTCTCAATTAATGTCAGCAGACGATCTGAATCTACCGGTTTTCCCAAACAGGCAACAGCCCCCATTTCCAGACTACGCTGCTGCTCTTCAGAAGCATTGCCTGTGATAAAAGCCACCGGAATATCACTGGTGGCAGGATCGGCTTTCAGTTGCCTGCACACCTCATAACCATCCATCTCCGGCATCAGGATATCCAGTAAGATGAAATCCGGTGCTGGCTGCTTTTGAGCAATCAGTAGCGCTTTGGCACCATTGGTTGCGGCTTTGACCTTATACTTACCATTGATAACACCGCTTATCAGCTGAATATTGGCAGGCGCATCATCAACAATTAGAACGACTTTGGCTTCGGTCTCACTCATAGCAACCCCTTCTTTATTCGATTTTCAGCTCATCCAGCTCTTCTAAAGCCTGTTCAAAGTCATACTCATCCACAGCCTTTGAGAGCCGTTTTAAAACAGCGGCATGCACTGCAATCCCCGGCAATTCATGCAGTTCATCAAGCACCTCTGATGAGGCAGTATCATCGT
>JAJFLF010000257.1 GCA_021772845.1 Mariprofundus sp. | reverse complement strand
GTGCGGATGATTATCAGGCAAGGATGGTTTCTATTATTACTCAACATTCTCTTATTCTTTTCGATTGTGATGGCACGCTGACAAATTCACATGGTGCCATTGTACTGGCTATGCAGCAGGCTTTTAAGGCGGTGGAGCTAGTGCCACCAAGCGCTGATGCAGTGAATCAAATTATAGGCTTATCGCTTGGCAATGCCGTGATTGGGCTGCTGCCAGAGGCGTTGAAAGGTGATGTTTCACTGCATGGGCGGATTGAGCATGCGTACCGTCAGAGTTATCTGTCGGCTGAGGCTGGTATTGAGCTGTTTCCGCATGTGCGAGATACCCTTGAGATCTTGCGAGAGCGTGGTTATTGGCTTGGTGTGGTAACCGGTAAATCCAAATCGGGGCTATTGCGCGTGCTGGAGAGCTTTGCATTGGCTGACCTTTTTTATGTGTTGCGCACTGCGGATTGCACCCACTCTAAACCCCATCCTGCGATGGTGCTTGAATGCATGCAGGAGATGGGCGTGAAAGCTGAACAGGCTGTTGTGATTGGTGATGCACTGTTTGATATCGATATGGCCAAGGCTGCGGGTGTTCGGGCATTGGGGGTCTCTTTTGGTGTAGCGGAAGGAGAGGCATTGTTGCAGGCAGGCGCTGAGCATGTGGTGCATGACTTCGCTGACCTATTAAGCTGTTTTCCACCCTTGCAAGCTTTGCCATAATAGCCGACGATGTCAGGCTGAAATTTTTAGTTTGAGCCACCTTGGAATTGGAAGGGGCTTGCTTGCATCTCTATGGAGGCTTTCTTTTGTCTAAAATCATTCGTTATACGCTTATCATTATTACTTTGGTTGTTGTGGTTCTGTTGGCAGCACCATTTTTTATTGATGTGAATGCCTATAAGAGTCAGATCGAGAATGCGGTTGAGGATCAGACTGGTCGCCAGTTGAGTATTGGTAATATTGATGCTTCTTTGCTGCCATGGGTAGGGGTGGAGCTGACCGATGTTCATTTAGCCAACCGTTCAGGTTTTGCGAAGCGTGATTTTCTTAGTGTTGAACGATTGTATGTGAAGTTGGCTGTTTTGCCGTTGCTGTCTAAAAAGATAGAGATCAAAAACTTTGAAGTGGTTGCTCCTATTGTATATCTGGAACGCCGTAAGAGCGGTGAAAGCAACTGGGACGATCTTGCCGGTTCAACTACAAATGCTGTTGCGCCTGCCCAATCAAGCTCGCCTGGCACACCTGCTGCTACGTCTACTCAATCTGCCCCTAAACCAACCAATCTGGCAAATGCACCAGCAGCGCCTGCATTGGCTGCATTGCTAGCTGAGTCGATTAGTCTGACAGGTGGGCAGATCACCTGGGTAGATGCTGATGCTGCACCGGTGGTATTATCTGAATTGGATGTAATATTGGATGATGTTCAATTGCAGCGCCCTGTTGCGGTGCGGGTCTCCGGTAAATTATCGGGTAATGTCTTTGATTTGGATGCGCATGTCGGGCCTGTTGGTGAGCTTGCGACATTGAATGTGGCTACATTGCCGTTACAAGGACACTTTAAAGCTGAGAATATTCAGTTGCAGCCATTAAAGCATATGATTAACGGTTGGCCTGAGCAGTTGGGTGACATCTCTGCGGCATCGGTGCGGGCTGCACTGCAAATAGAACAGCACCCCAATGGTATGCGTTTGGCTGAAGGGGAATTGCATTTGAATGCGGCCCATGCTCTTGGTCTGAGTTGGAAAGTTCAAATGCCCAACGCCGATCAGTTGAACGTGAATTACGCGAGTTTGGCTGTGAATGGTAAAGGCATGATTGATGTCAAAGGTCAGGTGGAGCAACTTTCAACGAATCCAACATTTAAAATACGTCTGGATGGAAATGCGATCGAGCGTACCTGGTTGGAAGCGTTTGTACCTGAATTGAATGCTATGTATGCAAACCATCCAGCACCATGGAAACAGGTGCAGTTTAACGCTTTGCTGGCAGGAAATGACAAGCGGCTGGATATTCGGGATTTGCAACTGAAACTTGATAACGAACTGCTGAAAATATCGGGGGAAATGCTTTATGCAGGCCCGGATATTCGTTTACGTCTGGCTGCCAACCAGTTGTCCCTTGATGCATGGCTGCCGCAGGGCAAAGAAGCCGGCCAAGGGGATGACTCAGCCCAATCTGGATTGAAAGGGTGGTCCATCATTGCTGAGGCGATTGCTGCTGCTGATGTGAAATCTGAAATTGCAGAACCGGATCTGCGATTCCTGAGAAGTTGGAAGGTCGCTTCACAATTGAAGGTGAAAACACTGTTTGTGCGTAATATGCAGATGGGTGATTTTTCTGCCGCAATCAATGGCGCTAATGGCCATGTCAAATTGAGTCCAATGCAGTTCAAGCTGGCGGGCGGTAAAGTGACAGAAAAAGCGAGTTTGAATGTCAATGCTTACCCGGTTAAATGGAAGGAGTCAGTGCATATATCACGCGTGCAGGCTGGTCCGCTGTTAAAAGCGTTGGCTGATGTTGATATGTTGGAAGGTAGTATGGACATGGATACTAAATTTCATGCAGTAGGTTTGACACCATCGGCGGTGGGCAGCCTGAATGGGCGAGGCTCTGTGCTGTTTCGGGATGGTAAATTGAAGGGTTTCGATATTGCCGGAGCCATTCGTAAATATACCAATCCAGCGGCTTCTCAAGATGGGGCGCAAGAGACTGATTTTGCACAACTCTCCGGTACGTTTGATGTGAAGAATGGTATTGCACATAATCAGGATCTGTTTATGGCCTCTCCGTTATTGCGAGTCACCGGGAAAGGAACGATTGATCTGGTGCAGAAGAGTATGGATTATGAAGTGAAACCACGTGTGGTGGGTTCATTGAAAGGTCAGGGCGATACCTTTTTACGTAAAGGGCTGACCATTCCATTGCATATCTATGGGCCTTTTGATACTCCGAAAATCATACCCATTATCAATGCCAAAACACTGATTCAGAATGCCCCGGCCTTGTTGAACAATGGAGCGCTTAATCTTGGTGGTAAGCTGGGCAAGATACTTGGTGGTGGTAAATAGGCTGCGCCCCCAGGCTGAGCCACAGTCTCCTCAAAAGCAGTTGCTTAAAGGGTTGGGGCTTGATTTCCGGCTTTTAATGCAACGCGTAATATCTACATATAGAAAAGGAAAATATCGTGCATCAATTTGAACATCTTCGACTTCATCCCGAGCGTCCGCAAATCAGGCAGATCAGGCGAGCAGTGAGTATGCTGCAGCAAGGTCTGTTTGTGGTTGTCCCTACAGATACGACCTACGTGGTCTTGTGCAAACCCGAGTCGTTGGGGGCAATCAACGATATTCGTAAATTGAGGCAGTTGGATAGTGCGCATTTATGGTCTGTTATTTGTGTCGATTTGTCTCAGGCTGCGACCTGTGTGAGGATGAATAATGCCGCTCATCGGATATTGAAACGCTGTCTGCCTGGCGCTTATACCTTTATTTTGCCAGCTAGCTCTTCGTTACCGCGCCGGATTTTTGGCAAGAGACGTGATGTTGGTATTCGTATGCCGGATCATCCAGTCTGTCATATGTTGCTGGAGGAGTTCGGAGAGGTATTACTGTGTACAACATTGGAGTTGCCTGATGATGATTATCCGGCTTTTGATCCCGATGCTTTTGTGCCTCGATTGAAACACCTGTCGTGTGCTGTGTTGGATGCCGGCTGGGGCGGCACGGAACCAACAACCGTGATAGACCTCTGTGATGGTGAGCCTGAACTGCTCAGGCAAGGGGACGGTGAGTGGCCAATTTGATCGAGTGCCGCATTGTTGGCATACATCATGCTGGTGAAGTGACGAAAATAGTCTAAAGTAACCCAAAATTTTCTTATCAGGGGAATGAAATGAAAATATTTTTTGAAAAAATGTTATGGGGTTCGCGCTATCTGACCTTGCTGGCGGTCTGGTCCTGTATTATCGGTATGGCGCTACTATTTACGCTTTCAGCCATTGATATGGGCAAGTTATTGATCGAATTTATCAATGTCTATATTTTAGGTCATGAAGTGGAGCATTTCCATACTGCTGTGGTGAGTCATGTGATTACTGCAGTTGATGACTTCCTGTTGGCTATGGTGCTGTTGATTTTCGGGCTTGGTGTATATGAGCTGCATATCGATAAGATTGAATGTGCGCGTGATAATCCTGCAGCCGGAAAGCTATTGCAGATCGAAAGTCTGGATGATCTGAAAGATCGTCTGGGTAAAGTGATCCTGATGATTCTTATTGTAGCTTTTTTCAAAAATGTGTTACACGTTGAATTTAATGAGCCCCTGGATATTCTTTATATGGGTGGAGGTATTTTTCTTGTTGCTCTGGCCGGTTACTACGGTCACAAGGGTGGCCATAAATAAGCGGCCTTTAACCCGTTTATGACTAAGCTTCTATTTTACCAGCGCTTGCTTGATGTAGGTATGTTCGTGGTAACGCTGGCAGCGGTGGCAACCTCATTCATTGAGCATCTTCCTGAGTGGGCAACCATGGTTGTGTTGGTCACTTTTGTGGTCATGTTTTTCTGGCGCTGGCGCATTGCGGACGACAAAAAAAAATGGATGAAATCAAACTGGTTTGATCTGGTTGTGGTGGTGCTTCTGGCCTCGCCAATCTTACGTATGCTAATGGCTTTGCGCTTTGTTCACCTGCTT
>JAJFLF010000256.1 GCA_021772845.1 Mariprofundus sp. | reverse complement strand
AATCGCATGGTCATGGCTCCCATGACCCGTAATCGAGCACCAAACAATATTGCCAATGCTATGATGGCCGAACATTACGCCCAGCGCGCAAGTGCAGGTTTGATCATTACTGAAGGTACGCAGATTTCTGAGCAGGCAGTTGGTTATCCTGCGACACCGGGTATTTATAACGAACAACAGGTAGCAGGCTGGAAGTTGGTCACGGATGCAGTACATGCAAAAGGTGGCCATATCTTTGCCCAGCTGTGGCATTGCGGGCGAATCTCTCATCCTGATTTTCATGCTGGCGAGCTGCCGGTTGGACCTTCAGCCATTGCTGCGGCTGGTGATGCATTTACCTATGAAGGGTTGAAACCATTTGTTACTCCCCGTGCTCTGGAGATACCCGAGATTGAATCCATCATCGAGCAATACCGGCATGCAGCAATCTGCGCTATAGATGCCGGTTTTGACGGTGTTGAAATTCATGCTGCAAACGGTTACCTGATCGATCAGTTTATTCGTGACGGTAGTAACCAGCGTAGTGATCAGTATGGAGGTTCTCTGGAAAACCGTAACCGGTTTCTTCTGGAAATCGTGGAAGCAGTCGGCAATGAAATTGGTTTTGATAAGGTCGGTGTGCGGCTCTCTCCGGTCAATACCTTCAATGATATTTCTGATTCCGAACCACAAACCACATTCAATTATGTTACCGCAAGTCTGAGTGGTTCAGGGCTGGCTTATTTACATATCGTGGAAGTAGATATGACAGGCGCTACAAATGCTGATTTCGATATGCAGCAGCTGCGTGATCGTTTTGAGGGCTTGTATATTGCCAATGGAAGTTATGACAAAACCCGAGGCAATCAAACTATTGAAGTGGGGCGTGCCGATTTAATTGCTTTTGGTATTCCATTTTTGGCTAATCCTGATCTGCCTGAGCGGTTCAATCTCGATGCTCCACTCAACCAAGCCGACCAGACAACATTTTATGGTGGTGATGAACACGGATATACGGATTATCCAGCACTGGAGATAGTATAATGGGTTTATTGGTTGAGGGCGTCTGGACAGACCAGTGGTATGACACCAAGAGTACTGGGGGGCGCTTTGAACGAAAGGCTTCGCAGTTTCGTAACTGGCTCACTGCGGATGGTTCAGCAGGATCTGCCGGTAAAGCTGGTTTCGCTGCTGAACCGAACCGTTACCATCTCTATGTCTCTCTGGCCTGTCCGTGGGCTCACCGCACGTTGATCTTTCGCAAGCTGAAAGCTCTGGAAGAGCTGATTCCAGTGACTGCAGTGCATCCACATATGCTGGATCAAGGCTGGCAGTTTGATCTAGGTGAACCGTTGTACGGCTTTGAATATGCTCATCAGTTATATAGCAAAGCTGATCCGAACTATACAGGGAGGGTTACTGTGCCAATCCTGTGGGACAAGCAGCAACAGACCATCGTATCCAATGAATCGGCTGAAATCATTCGCATGTTTAATTCAGCATTCAACGGACTTACCGGCAATATGGATAATTATTATCCGAGTGATTTGCATGATGAGATCAACGAAATCAACGATTTTGTCTATAATAATATTAATAACGGCGTCTATAAATGTGGTTTTGCCACAGCTCAGGAGCCTTACGAAGAAGCGTTTGATCATCTGTTTGCAGCTTTTGATAAGTTGGAAGAGAGATTATCTACACAACGTTATCTGGTTGGTAAGCAGATAACGGAAGCCGACTGGCGCTTGTTCACCACACTGATTCGCTTCGATGCAGTTTATGTCGGCCATTTTAAATGTAACCGTAACCGAGTGAGCGATATGCCAAACCTGTGGGGTTATCTGCGTGATCTCTATCAACAGCCGGGTATCTCTGAAACGGTGAACTTCGAACACATCAAGAATCACTATTATTTTAGTCATGAATCGATCAACCCGACCCGCATTGTGCCAAAAGGACCTATCTTGGATTTCGGTGCAGTGCATGATCGCATGAGGCTTTCATCATGAGTATTACGATTCATTCTGCGATTACTGTACCCGAAGGCGATGGTGTAACCGTTAAGCGCCTGATGCCACTGGCAGGATTACGTAACTTTGATCCATTTGTACTGTGGGATCATTTTGATATTGCCGGAGGCGGTTTTCCTGATCACCCGCATCGTGGTTTTGAAGCGATCACCTATCTGTTCGATGGTGGCATGAAACATACCGATACACTTGGTAATCAAGGGACGGTCAAGGCTGGTGGTGCGCAGCGTTTTACCGCTGGTCGGGGTATCATACATTCTGAGTTTCCGGATGGCCGAGCACACGGCATTCAATTATGGATAAACCTTCCCAAACGTTTGAAATCAATTGAGCCCGATTATCAGCAATTACAATCTGAAGGGATTCCCGAAAGCAGGGAGCGAGGTATTACGATCAGAACGATTGTTGATGAAGCTAGAGCTATTCGTCTGCACTTAACGGTTGAATATCTGGATATAATCATGGATTCAGGGGCTTTATATAAACGTAATCTGGCGGCCGAATACCGTGGTCTTGTGTATGTGGTGCATGGCAATGTAGAGATCAATGGAAAAGCAGTTGGCAGCGCTGAAGCGGCATTTATCGAAGATGTTGCGGAAGTAGATTTGCAAAGCAGTAGTGGTGCCCGTTTGATGTGGTGTTTTGGACTCCCTCATCATGAAGAGATCTATCAACATGGCCCATATGTAGATTAGCATCTGGTTGACTTATATCGCGAAGGAATAACAGTTCATGCATGTGTTCGCATGTATGATTTTTGTATATGTTTGGCGAAAGCAGACGGTGGGGATGGCATGATTCAAAAACTGAAACAGATGTGGAAAAAAGCGGCTGAGAGTCCTCAGGAAAATCGGCAACACGATGTGGCTCTGGCAGTCGCTGCCCTGATGGTGGAAATCATGCGTATGGATGGCAAGTTGCAGGATGCAGAGCGCAGTGAAATCATCAGGCATTTGGAAGCCCGTTTTGCATTGAGTCATGCAGAGATTCATATTTTGATTGAGAAGGCTGCGCAAGATGTCCAGGAAGCACTGGACATGCATCAGTTCACATCAGTTGTGGTGAAAGGGTTTAGTACGCCGGAAAGAATCGATATCTTAGTTGAGCTCTGGAAGGTGGCGAAGGCTGATGGTCATGTCGATCCTTATGAAGAGCAGTTGATTAGGCGCATGGCTGATCTGTTGGGACTGCATCATTCGCAATTCATCCAGGCCAAAATCAGTGCCGGGGTAGAATGAGGGGTTTATTGCTCCACAATAAGTAGGGCAAGAATCTATTTGTTGAGCTCGATTTGGATTGAACTGATTTCCTCAACGTGATCTGAGTTCACTGGCCAACGTGGAAAAATGCGCTGTTCATCAATGTTGCGATGCACCATATAACGTTCGATCAATTCTTGCGTATATTGAATGCGGGTTATCACGTCGTTGCTGAGTTTATTACCTGACCAGTGCGGGATGAGGTCAATGGTGATCTCTGGTTTTGTATGCAAAAAACGTACGATTTTAATTAAACGACTGCGTTCATTGAGTGATAACACGCCTTTATCATGCAGCCGAATTTGCGCATTAAGCTCTGTTGTGGGCGGGTTGTCAGCAGGGGGGAGAGGTGCGCTTGTGCTCGTTTGTTTGACCACAGTTTGATGTGGTTGCTGTTGAGGTGTGTCTTGCCGTAAGACTTCTTGAGACAGCGTATCCTGGAAAGAGTGCCCGATCATATCGTAGTTAAGCGGATGCTGTTGCCAGAGCCCTGAAATGCTATTTTGCAGCGTTATAGTTTCGCTCTCTTGTCCTAAATACCGAATCAAATCATCTGTGTTAAGACCGGTGCGAGTCAGCATAGGGTCGGCTAAAATCTGTCCTTTTTCTGGTAAGGCTCGTAGCAATTGAAACTGCCAACTGCTTTGATAGCTATCTGGCTTACTTGCCGGATTGATATCCAGTTGCGCATTTATATAACCACGAACAAGTCGCGGCATGCCTGATGCTGTCATCCATGAATGTAAGAAAAACGGTGAGGCATGCTGCAACGAGGCTGAGCCGACAAATTGCTGTGGTTCAGACAGTGCAGCCCATTCACCTGTTAATTCAAACAGGCCTCCTCCGACTTCTGCTGTCGCATTGACATTTACCCAGCTGTTTGGTGCAAGCTCATACATTTGGATGTCAAAATGCTCGGCCCAAAGTGACTCTTTCTGTCCCATGCTAACGGCACCATTATGCAGTTCCAGTTGATGAATATAGATATTTTTATTGCGCAGAGCAGCTGCCCACCAGCTGGGCTGATAAGCAGGAGAGCTAAGCTGTTCCTTGCGAACCGCCTGCAGGGGTTCAAGCGCAGCAATATATAACCACTTTTCGACATTGATTTGATCAATGTTTTGCACATCCAGTGCCATGCCGACAGGTCCGAATATTGTTTCGATATGATCGGCCATCCAGACGTCACCGGCATGTGATATCTTGACATTCGATGCGCTGAGCCTCCCCTGCATGCGCCATATGCCCTGTTGCACTGTTACATCGCTTTTCATGTTCATATTGCCCTTCAAGGTGACAGGGCTATTAGCATCAATCTGTAACGGTAGTAGTGGACGCATGCTGGTGATTGGAATTTGTTTGGCATGCACCGTAAGTTCAGCTTCAGCGAGCTGCATGGTTTCATCTCTTGTTATATGACCTTGCAGGCGCCACTGTGGATCAGATGAATCGCTGGGGTTGCTGGTGGTGAGCTCGAAGC
>JAJFLF010000255.1 GCA_021772845.1 Mariprofundus sp. | reverse complement strand
GACATCCGATGTGGTTGCGGTGATTGAGAATACAAGTGGGCAAGGGACTAATCTGGGCTATAAATTCGAACATCTGGCAGCCATTATTGATCAGGTGGATGATAAATCGCGCGTAGGTGTCTGCCTGGATACCTGTCACACCTTCACTGCCGGTTATGATATGCGTACGACAGCAGATTGTGAAAAAACCTTTGGCGAGTTTGATGCGCTTGTTGGTTTTCAATACTTACGCGGTATGCATATCAACGGCTCGAAAGCCAAGTTTGCCTCTCGTGTGGATCGCCATCACTCCCTGACTCAGGGCGAATTGGGATTGGATGTGTTTCGTTATATTATGAACAGCGAACACTTTGATGATATTCCTATGGTGCTTGAAACTATTGATGACACGATCTGGCCCGAAGAGATTCAACTGCTCTATTCTTTGGTTGAAGCGTAAGGAGATCGGATATGCCAATATATGAATTCAGATGTGAATCTTGCGAGAATCGGTTTGAAACACTGGTCAGGAAACATGATGAATCCGTCGCTTGTCCTGCCTGTTCGGGTGATCAGTTGAAAAAACTAATTTCAGTCCATACCGTTGGTAGCACTACGGCGGAAACCCCATGCGGTAAAGCACCTTGTTCTCCAGCGCCTATGTGTGGCGGTGGCGGCTGCGGCGGTTAAAAGGTTTTAGGTAAAATAAGGCTCGTTAACTGAATACACAGGGCAATCGCATTAAAATATGGCCGTTTCTCAAAAGAGTGTCATTTCCGAAGGTTTTATCGGGCAAGGTGAATGGCGAGGCCAGAGAGAGCCCCCTGGGGGGAATCCATGCGTTGTGAGTGGATCTCCGATAGAGACATTCGGGGAGAAGGTGAATACCACTTGTGGCAGAGAAGCTACCCTGGGGTATGACGCGATGAAAACTCTTTGAAAACATCATAAATATCGGCCTTAATAATGCAGTGCCTTATCTGGTTTATACTCTTTCGCTGACCTTATGCTTAATTCCTATTAGTCTGCGGCCATGAATCAATCACCTTCAACTCCACAAACTGTAACCATTATTGGCGCTGGCCTGGCTGGCTCTGAAGCGGCCTGGCAATTGGCCAAACGCGGCATTCCTGTGCGCCTGCATGAGATGCGTCCGGTTAAAATGACACCGGCACATAATACCGGCAAATGCGCTGAGTTGGTTTGCTCCAATACATTCCGCGCTGATCATCTGGAAAATGCTGTGGGACTGCTGCACGAAGAGATGCGCCGCATGGACTCCTTGATTATGGATTGTGGTGATAAGACCCGCATTCCAGCCGGTACTGCGCTGGCGGTAGACCGTGAACAGTTTGCTGAGCTGGTAACAACGCGACTGAACGCTGAACCTTTGATTGAGATGATAGGGGGTGAAGTTACTGAGATTCCAACTGAAGGATTGGTGCTGATTGCATCAGGCCCACTGACTTCCGATGCGCTCTATGAGCAGATCAAAACACTGACCGGCGAAGATCGTTTGATGTTTTTTGATGCGATTGCACCTGTATTGGATGCTGAATCCATTGATATGGATATCTGTTACTGGAAAAATCGCTACGACAAAAATGTAGAAGAGGGTGAAGCGGGTGATTATCTCAACTGCCCGATGGATGAAGCGCAGTACAAAGCTTTTATTAAAGAGTTGGTGAATGCTGAGAAGGTGGCATTCAAGGATTTCGAAGATATTCCATTCTTTGATGGCTGCATGCCTATTGAAGAGATGGCTGAACGTGGTGAAGACACCCCGCGTTTTGGACCGATGAAGCCTGTTGGTTTGGATCATCCGGAAACTGGTGAAAAAGCCTATGCTGTGGTGCAGATGCGCCGTGATAATCGCATGGGGTCATTGCTCAATATGGTCGGTTTCCAGACCAAAATGACCTATGGTGAACAGAAACGTGTGTTCAGCATGATTCCCGGTTTAGCGAATGTTGAGTTTTTCCGCCTGGGTTCATTGCATCGCAATACCTTCATCAAATCACCAGCATTGCTAGATGGTACGCTGCGTCTGAAATCTGATCCGCGTATCCTGTTTGCGGGTCAAATTACCGGTGTGGAAGGTTATGTGGAATCCGCTTCGATGGGATTGATGGCTGGCCGTTTCCTGGCTGCGATAGCAGTCGGTGAAGAGCCTGAAAGTCCGCCGGAGAACACGGGGCATGGTGCATTGCTAGCTCATATCTCCAAAACACAGGTTGAAGGTTTCCAGCCGATGAATGTGAATTTCGGTCTGCTTCCGCCGGGCAAAAAACGCGAAGGCAGACGCCGTTTCTCCAGAGCTGAACGCCGTCGCTCGGTTTCCGATAATGCTTTAGAAGCATTGAATGAATGGTTGGGCATAGCCCCGGCGCCAGAAGAAAAAACTGATTCACCGGAATAATACTTTCTCTAAAAGCAGCTGTAAATCAGGAAGACTCAAAATAGGCAATAAAACATAGGCATTGCTCTGAGTCTTTTATTGATGCTCAGCTTGGCTGAGTTACTATCGAATGACGCAGAGCGACAAAAAGAAGACATTCGAGTGCGGAGAAATTGTTATCGTAAAGGGATGCCTGAATAGTGAATTCTTTCCTCTGCATTTTCACAGCCAGCTTCTTCCAGTAATTTTTTAAAGGTATCTCCAAGAACCCGCTGCTGGTCGTTGGGGCCAATAATTATTCGATCAATGAGCTCAGGTATTGTTGCGCCAGTGAAATTCTTTTCAGGGATGTTTTTTAGAGGGATTTTGTGAATCTCTTGAGGAACACCATCAATAGATTCGATACTGGAAACAACATATTCCGAAGATTTTATGGTGGGATTGTAGACAACTCTCCATTCACGCTCTTCCAAAAAGCCAGGGTGCTTTGTACATAAAGCATATGATTTAAAGAGTTCAAACAGATAACCAATAACCACCGGTTTCCCTAAAGTTCTTATGAAATCTTTTTCTTGTTCGATTCTTTCCACAACTTGCCCAAATTCTAGGTTGAATTGCGTGATATCTTGATATGATACTGGAAAGGTGTAAGCAGCAAGTGCATCTGTTTCTGAACGAAATGCAGCATTATTCATCACCAGTGCTACTGATCTTTTTCCTCCATATGCCCTCCACATAGAAAGGCGACCATAGGCGTCCTCATTCGGCAAGTGCTCGGATACACAGGCTATAAAAGTACTTGAGCGCATACTTGGTAACCATCCATCAAAAAGTAACTCAAATTCTTGGATTGCCCCAGGAAATAAATCTTCTAGTGCATCCTTGAACTTTTTTCCCTCATTTTCATTCCTGTAGGCAGAAGTGAGGCAATTAATTCCATGATCTACTTCTAAGTAGTCGTTCATGCATTGAACGTTTCTTAGCCATATCTCTTTGTTCCGAATGATATTCATTGCAGCATCGGCGCTGGTATATTGAACGAACCTTGTGTTCCGTTGATCAACCTCATTTAACTTACCGAGCATGCTTGGGAAGAAAATAGATACAGCTTTTGCATGCGTCTCATCCATAAGCGTTGCGGTGCAGTTTTAGTATAGAGAGGTGGTTTTCAAACATGATTTCTCCTATTAACGGAAAGATCTTCGCTAATTTTGGATATTAAGAACCAAAAGAGCATTTTCCGCAAGACTTGCAGCTTGAAAATATGGGTTGTAGTGAATCTGATAGGCCATTTTAATAATAAAGTGGATTTGAAATTAATGTAGTTAACCTCAATAGATATTTGATTAGCTTATCGCGAACGTTCGAGCTCGGCCGGAAGCAGTCCATTGTAACTGGGTTGGTTTGACCGTGTGGCTATAGCTTTATTGGTACCCGGACAATAAGGCCGCGATCAGCAGGCCTGCGGATAACATCATGAACATGGTTTTGAGGATGATGCGCAGGGTTGGTTCGGGGATGGTTTCATGCAGGCGGGCAGACCAGGCGACACTGTGAGGTAAGATGATCACGATACCCAGCCAGGCTGCGAGTAGAAACGGCCATTGATCGGAGAGCAAATCGTACCAGTTGCTTTCAAGGCTCATGTTCACAGATACAGCGCCTAGCGCCATGATGAAGCCGCAGATGGCGGATGTGCCAACGGCTTGCCGCAAGATCAGAGAGCGGCGTAGGAGCGGTACCAGCATGGTTCCACCACCGATGCCGAGCAGGCCGGAGATATAACCGATAGGACCGGATAACAAAGGTAGTGCGTTGGTGGCTTTGGATGGTGATGCCAATGTGCGGCTATAATCAAAGGCGACCCAAGCATTGAGTATCGATAGTGCGAGAAGAATCCAGAAACCCGGAATATGCAGTGTGCTCCATAGCCCCAGACCAGCGCCGATAATGAGACCGGGTATTAATATCAACACCGAAGATCTATCAATATGACCAAGCTTCCAATGCGAGCGGGATGAAATAAAACCGGTGATCACGATGGCGACAAGACTGGCAAAGATATAGGTGCTCATCGTTTCGTTATGGCCCGGCATCAGGGCATAGAAGACAGGTACATAAACCAGGCCACCACCAACACCTGCTAAGCCTGCCATTAAACCGCCGAGTAGCCCTGCCCCCATGCCGACTGCGAGGCCGTATAAGAGTAGTGATAGATCGAGTTCAGGCATGCTTGTTACTGATTGGAGTGTTTGAAAAGCAGGTAGTCTTGGTACTCATCCATATCCATTTTGCCCTGAATATAGAGCTCTTGATCAGCCAAAACATTCGGATCACACATACCTTCTTTTTGATTGTGGGCGTCAGCCAATGCTTTGCGCCGTTTGGATTCGTCGGCATCACATTGTGATGGACGGCCCATGGCATCATTGCGCCAGTCATCAGCATTGCTGTATGGAGTTTTAGGAGTGTGTGAAGAGTCAGACATAGGCGTATCTTACAAACAAACGCCATGAAGCACAGCTTAGTAGATAGTCTACTTGGGAGGTTCTTTTTTTTCTTTGGGTTGAAATTGCAGGCACTGCAGGTTGGATGCTGATTTCACACTTCTACAGGGAATCATTTTTGATTTGAATCCGAAGGCTCTGCAGCCATACGGTTTATGTTTATCCCAGGTGATGAAATAGTGGCGGCAGTGCCGACAAGGAGGTGCTTCTGCCGGTAGAGAGTCTTTATCCATCGATATCGATTTGTACCATGTTGTTTTCTATGCGCACAGGGAATGTGTCGATATCTTCATAAGCAGGAGGTGTTAAAGAGCGGCCATCACGAATGCAGAAACGAGCACCATGACGTGGGCAGATGATTTGATCACCTTCGCATTTTCCGCTGGCCAGTTCACCACCATCATGGCTGCATACATCTTCAATGGCGAAATATTGGCCATCAAGATTAAACACGGCTATTTCAGCATAGGGTGTGTTAACGATTTTGCGACTACCGCTTGGCAATTCGCTTTGTGGGGCTACATCAATCCAGTCGGCCATTCCAGAAAACCTCGCTTAAAACATTCCCAGTTGTAATCGTGCTTCGTCAGACATCATGGCGCGATCCCAGGCCGGATCAAATACCAATTCGACATGCACATCATCAACATGCTCTACATCCAGCACTTTGGCACGTACATCATCAACAATAAAGGGGCCCATGCCGCAGCCTGGTGCGGTCAGTGTCATGGTGACTTCAACAAGATTGCTGCCATCATCGGTATCGACCACATGGCAATCATAAATCAGGCCAAGATCAACAATATTGACTGGAATCTCAGGGTCAAAACAGGTTTTCAATGCAGCCTGTAAGGCTTCATCATCGACCGTACCTTGTGAGGGCGTTTTCTCTTCTTCGGATGGTTTTTCAGTAGCATCACCTTCTTGAATAAAACCCAGGGCATCGCCATCTTTGCCTTCGATGCGAGCCAGGTTGCCATTCACACTGACAGTGTAGCTGCCGCCGAGTTGCTGGGTAATCATAACTGCTGCACCGACAGGAATAATGACCGGTGTTCCCAATGGGATCAGAACGGCATCAATGTCGCGTGTGGTGGTGATCATTTTGTTAGAAGTAGTCATTATATAGTCCGCTTATTCTGTTTTCGCAATCTCGTGGGAATCTTCCACGGCTGATTTCAGGGTGTGCCAGCATAAGACTGCACATTTGATACGGCTGGGGAACTCACGCACGCCTGCCAGTACCGCCAATTTGCCCAGCTTCTCTTCATCAGGCTCTTCATTGATGTCTGACGTGACCATATGCTGAAAACGTTCAAAACTGTCAGGGAAATCAGCGATCGGTTTGCCTTTCAATGTCTCTGTCATCAATGAAGCTGAAGCGACAGAGATCGCACAGCCTTCACCTTCAAAGGAGATGTCTTCGATGATCTCATCGTCATTCACATGCACATAGACATGCAGTTTATCGCCGCATAGAGGGTTATAACCATCTGCATCGTGATTATACTCTTTCAGTACACCGAAATTGCGTGGTGCTTTGTTGTGATCAACGATCACCTGCATATACAAATCTCTTAAATCAAACACAGATAACCTCTTGGTGAATCAAATCGTTCATGCGAAAATATCCTGAGCCTTTTTCAGTGCGACAAACAGTGCATCCACTTCTGCCTCGGTATTGTAGATCGAGAAAGAAGCACGTGCGGTAGCAGGCACCTTAAAGAACTGCATTACCGGCATTGCGCAGTGGTGACCGGCACGAATCGCAATACCATCACGATCAACAATGGTGCCCAGATCATGCGGATGCACACTATCGAGTACAAAAGAGAGTACGCAGGCTTTCTCACGCGCCGTACCAATCTGACGCAGGCCATCAAAGGCTTCTGCTTTGGATGTGGCATAAGCCAACAACTCTTTTTCACGCGTGCTGATCGCCTCAAAACCGATGTTCTGGATATATTCAATGGCTTTGCCAAAACCGTTAGCACCGGAAATATGCGGTGTGCCCGCTTCAAATTTATAAGGCAGATCGTTGTATTCGGTTTTTTCAAAGGTGACCATGCGAATCATGTCACCACCACCCTGATAGGGAGGCATAGATTCAAGAATATCTTCTTTGCCGATCAACACACCGATACCGGTCGGGCCATACATTTTATGGGCACTGGTGACATAAAAATCACAATCAAGCGCTTGCACATCTACTGCCAGATGAGCCGCAGCCTGCGCGCCATCAATGAGTACTTTTGCACCAACGGCGTGGGATTTTTCTATGATAGCCTCAATCGGATTAATGGTGCCGAGTGCATTGGACATGTGCACTACACCAACAAGCTTGGTGCGTTCACTCAGCAGTGCTTCGAACTCATGCATGATTAGCTCGCCCGCATCATTGATCGGGGCAACTTTCAGTGTTGCGCCGACATGTTCGCAGAGCATCTGCCACGGTACGATATTGGAGTGATGTTCCATATGCGTGATGAGTACTTCATCACCGGAGCGGATATTAGCACCACCCCATGATGACGCGATCAGGTTAATCGCTTCGGTGGTGCCGCGCGTGAAGATGACTTCGCGTTCGCTTCTGGCATTGAAAAAGCCTGCAATGATCTTGCGTGCGCCTTCATATTCAGCCGTTGCACGCTCGGAGAGCGCATGCACACCACGATGCACGTTGGCATTATCAAACGCGTAATAGTGGGAGATGGCATCAATCACACACTGGGGTTTCTGGGTGGTGGCGGCGTTATCCAGATAGGCCAGCTCTTTACCGTAGATCTGCTGACTTAATATAGGGAAGTCAGCACGGATTTTGGCGATATCCATCATGTCAGCATACCTTCGAGATCGGACATGTTGGGTAGTTTGGCAAAGGCTTCTTTTTCAATAAAGCTGCGTACTGCTTTGATATCCATAGCGACTAAAATCTCATCGGCAAATGCGAAGGTAAGCAACTGGCGTGCTTCCTCTTCAGAGAGGCCGCGTGATTTCAAGTAAAACAGCTGATTTTTATCGAGCTGTCCAACCGTGACACCATGCGCACATTTTACATCGTCGTTGTAGATTTCTAACTCTGGTTTGGTATCGATTTCTGCATTCTTTGATAAGAGCAGATTGCCATTGGATTGAGCGGAATCTGTTTTGATGGCGCCTTCAGCCACCACAATCTTACCATTGAATACAGCATGTGAACGGCCATCAAGTACGGTGCGATAGTTCTCACGACTACGACAATGTGGCGCGTTGTGATCAATGCGGGTGTGATGATCGATATGCTGACGACCGGATGCTACAAATAGGCCATTGAGCGCACACGATGCACCTGTTTCAGCCAGATCGACGACAATATCAGCGCGCGACAGAGCGCTGCCGAGTTCAACAGCATGCAGGGTGTAACGACTATCGCGTGCCTGTTTGACCTCAACACGGCCGATATGGAACTGTTTGTCACTTTCCAGCTGCAGGCGGTAATGTGTTAATGCTGAATTTTCAGCCAGACGCAGATAGGTGGCGATGTTGCTTAAAGCAGCCGTGTCTGAATCTGTGCCAATGAAATGTTCAATTAGGGTGGCTTTCGCACCCTTGCCTAACATCAGACCATTGAGTGTGTGCGCCGTGTTATTGCCGACATGTACAACGTAGAGCGGTTTATCCAGTTGAACGCCGTCACCAATACAAGCGCACAGGCCATCAGTAGCTAAAGCGCTGTTGGCTGCCAGCAGACCATTAAATAGGGGGGCTGATTCATCCAGCTTGAACAGGCAGTGAGCCGACTTACTGTCATCCTTGGCCAATAGTTCAGACAGCGGCAAAAGTTGAACGCCGCTTGGCAGGTTGGATTGCTGGGCTTCGAAACGACCATCCATAAATATCATTTTATAACCATCGACAGCATCAATCGTGGCAAGGTTGTTGGTATCTGTTGCAGTGCTCGTCTCAGATGTAAGCCACCATGATTCACCCAAGGCAGCAGTCATACGTGAAATGTCGGTATATTTCCAATCTTCATCACGCTTGCCTGGCAGGCCGGTGCGGGCATAAGCACCGGCAGCCTGTTGACGCAGGGTTTGCAGAGCGGGCCCGCCGGGCAGCTTCATCTTGTGATCAGGGGTTAAAACACTCATGCGGCTTTTATCCGATCAGCTTCTTCCTCTTTTACCCAGTCATAACCGCGAGATTCCAGTTCCAGCGCCAAGCTCTTATCACCAGACTTAAGAATCTGACCATCGGCCAGTACGTGTACGAAATCCGGTTCAATGTAATCAAGCAGACGCTGGTAATGGGTGACCATGATAATGGAACGATCTTCACGGCGCAGATGATTCACACCATTGGCAACGATGCGCAGCGCATCAATATCGAGGCCGGAATCGGTCTCATCGAGCAGCGCTAAAGATGGTTCTAACACAGCCATCTGGAAAATTTCGTTACGTTTCTTTTCACCACCGGAAAAACCTTCATTCACACCACGTGAAAGAAATGACTGATCAAGCTCTACCAGCTTGGCTTTCGCTTTGACCAGCTGCATGAAATCAATTGCATCGAGCTCCTGCTCGCCTTGATGTTTGCGCTTGGCGTTCACACCGGCTTTGAGCATATAGGTGTTGTTTACACCAGGAATCTCTACCGGATATTGAAAGGCTAAGAATACACCTTCCCAGGCGCGCTCTTCAGGCTCCATATCCAGCAGGTCTTTGCCTTTATAGGTGATCGAACCGGCAGTCACTTCATATCCGTCACGGCCAGCAATGATGTTGGAGAGGGTGGATTTACCCGAACCATTGGGGCCCATGATGGCATGTATTTCGCCGGCGCCAATCTCGAGATTGATGCCTTTAAGGATTTTTTTGCCGTCTACTGAGGCGTGTAAGTTTTCTATCTTGATCATTGTCATTCCTTTATCCCACTGCGCCTTCGAGGCTGACTTCCATAAGTCGGTTTGCTTCAACAGCAAACTCCATCGGTAGTTCATTGAATACATCTTTGCAGAATCCGTTAACGATCATGTTGACCGCATCTTCTTCTGAAATGCCGCGTTGGCGACAGTAAAACAGTTGGTCTTCACCAATTTTTGAGGTGGTGGCTTCGTGTTCCATGGTGGCTGTCGGGTTTTTCACTTCCACATAGGGGAATGTGTGAGCACCGCACGTATCGCCAATGAGTAACGAATCACACTGGGTGAAATTGCGCGCCCCATCAGCATTTTTACCAATACGTACCAGGCCACGATAAGCCTGCTGACCGTGACCTGCGGCAATACCCTTGGAAACGATCGTACTCCTGGTGTTTTTGCCGATGTGAATCATTTTGGTGCCTGTATCGGCTTCCTGACGCATCTTGGTCAGCGCAACAGAATAAAACTCACCAACCGAGTCATCACCGCGCAAGACACAGCTTGGATATTTCCAGGTGATCGCACTGCCTGTTTCTACCTGTGTCCATGAAACCTTTGAACGCTGACCACGGCAGTCGGCACGTTTGGTAACGAAGTTATAGATGCCGCCGACACCGTTTTCATCACCGGGATACCAGTTCTGCACCGTAG
>JAJFLF010000254.1 GCA_021772845.1 Mariprofundus sp. | reverse complement strand
ACCGGCCAGCTCGTTTCACCGGCATCCTCCCGTGAAATGAAAACCATGCTTGGCAATCCGGGCATCAACCATAAATTTGTTAAAGGCTTGAGCAACACCGATGCAAAAATATTCAGGAAGTCTGGTAGCTGGCGTACGTTCCATGCCGACAGTGCCCTGATTGAACACAATGGCCGCACCTATATTGCCGTTGCTCTGGCCAATGATGCGAAGGCTGGTGAGTGGATGAAAAAACTGATTCGCAAAATGGATAACATCATTCTCGCCCAGCATCTGCCGACAAATCTTGCCAAAGCTGAAACTGGCATATTTCTAAGCAACAACTGATAGTTTTTCACAGCCCCCATCCTCAGTCAGCACATCCAGGCTGTAGCTTAACAGACTATAAAATCCTGAAAAACATTGACTTTTTCATCCAATTGGCGTAGACAACTTTACAGTACGCCTGAGTTTTGCGAATGGAGGAGGTTGTATGGCACGAACATCACGACTAATCCTCAAAATCTGGTTCCGATTAATCACCAGCATGCTCTTTTTCATGCTGATCCCTCATAAGTCTACGGCAACTGAACATCATCCTGTAGGCAGCCATAAAAGCGCGGCAATAAGCAAACTAGATCCGCCTACCATACGTGACAGTGCCAATGCGGAGCTGCAAAAAATGCTGGAGAAACGTATCGCCGCCCTGCATCTGACTAAAGCAGTGAAAGACAAACGCCTGGCAGTTGCTCTCGTGGATGTCACCAATCCATCCACCCCGAAAATGGCGCAAATGAACGGTGATGAAATGATGTATGCCGCCAGTCTGCCAAAGATTGCTATCCTGCTTGCAGCGTTCGAACGTATTGCCGAAGGCAAACTACCTCTGAACAACAATCTGCGTAAAACCATGACGGATATGATTCGACATTCATCCAACAAAGCTGCTACAGAAGTGCTGCATAAAGTGGGTGGCAAATATATCAACACTCTGCTCTCTTCACCAAAATACCGGCTGTATGATCCGATGCATAATGGTGGTCTCTGGGTTGGTAAAGAATATGGCAGTGGTAAAGCCTATCAGCGCGATCCTCTGCATCATCTCTCACATGGGGCCACTGCAACGCAAGTTGCGCGCTATTATTATCTGCTGGAAACAGGCCAACTGGTATCGCCTAAATACTCCAGCGAAATGAAGAATATCCTGTCCAAACCAAGTATTAGTCATAAATTCGTTAAAGGCCTGCAAACCGAATACCCTGATGTTGAGATGTATCGCAAATCAGGCACATGGCGGCAATGGCATGCCGATAGCGCGCTCATCGAACATGATGGTCACCGCTATATCGCTGTGGCTCTGGCCAACGACCCACACGGTGGCGAATGGTTAAAAAAAATAATCTGTGAAATGGATGAAATTATTGTGGCGACACATGCTTCGGATGCAAACGTTGCATCAGCTGATGCAGCCGTGTCGCTAGTGTTTGCTGAGCCACAGCCGAGTTCTTCTTCAGAACATTTGATGTAACAGTTACAATATAATGAATATCCGGTGCTCCTGCCGGCGCTTCGATCATCGCCATCGAATTCATCAGATTGAGCTTGTTTCCTGAATAGGGTTTACATTCAAATCCTTCTTCAGCTTTGCATTTATAAAATGAGCCCGATTTAAAATAAACCGCGGCACTCTTTAATGCAGGTGACGATGCATAACGAATACGCCGCCGGGTCAGATAGAGCAGATTTTTCATTTGCAGACTGGACCAGCCATCGACAAGTCGCCCCTGCTCCATAAGCAGACAGAACCGCATGAGCTCTCTTGTTGTCATAATGCTCGTTGTCCCCGGCACGAGCCTCTTGCCAACCCGGGTGAAAAAACCACCCTGACGAAACCGTTCAGGATCCAGATCATTGCGCACTACGCCTTCTCTGAGTGCCCGCTTCAATGCCTTACTAAGCTGATTGCGGGATGTCCGCTTAAAATAACGGTTTTCAGCAATGCTGCCAACCGGATACGCAGAGCCATAATGACGCAATAACATCACGTGTTTAAGCACCATGCTGGCTGCCGCATTGGAGCTGGCAGAAAGCATCCAATCCAGATAGCTCCAGTAATTGGCCACATCACCCTCTATCAATTTGCGCTTTTGCAAACGCATTTTCTCAGGCATCCAGAACGGCACACGATGATGATCTTTATGAATAAATCCATCAGCTACGATCAGACTTTCCCGTAACACCTTCTCTCGTGCCTGGAGGTCATCTGGATAAATATCAGCCAGCGACTGAAACAGCGACAACATGATAACCAGTTTACCTAAACTGGCTGGGTTTCGGCTCATTTCATCGTTATGCGCAGCGTAAACAGGACGATCCGGATTGGTTAAATCGAGCAGACTGATACTGTAATTATCCGCTTCATCACCCAATAGACGAACAACTTCATGCGTTAGTGCTGGATCAGCTGAAGGCAGGTTATCGTGATCATGGCCTTGCATGCGCAATTGAATCTGATCGCTATAAAGCTTTGCCCCTGCAGGCAGCTTGTTACCTGCCACTCGACCTAACTGCGCCTGTTTATAACCTTCCAAACGCATCATGCCAGTCTCATCAGCTGCATCAATCGGATAGGCAAGCAGTTGCCATGGCGCAGAAAGCAGCAAACATAAAAACATCACGATCCTGATCATTGTTTCACTCCGGAAAGCTCTGGAGCTTTACTCAGATCAACCATGCGCCTTGAGCGTTCGGGTAACTCTCTATCCATGGCTTGCAGTGTACGGCTATGCCATGCCCTTTTACTCTCTACAAAGGGGCGAATCTGAAACAGGGCGAGATGACCACGACTAAACCCGAACTCTATATCAGCCGCCACAGGCATATTTTCACTGCTGCGCGGTAGAGGGAAACGCTTCTCAACATCGGCAGCCAGACTCTGCAATTGCTTGATTTCATCCTTATTCAACAACGACTGTCTGCCACTGGCAGGCCTGCTTTCAACACCACCCTGAGCTGAAAGAACCATTTTTTTAGATGCTGTTGCCTGAGTCAGCAGGCGAACACCAGCATGCATACGCCCTACACGTAACTCTTCAGCGGACTGACCGTCAACCGCACCACCCACACCTTCATTTACAGCAATTGAAAGCCAGCTATGGTCTCCACTGCCCACATCCGCAGTGACCATGACCCCCGATTTCTCCGATGGAACACTCTCCATCAACAATACGGCAGGATAAACATGTTCCGGTTTATCCATATTGGACTGGCGCCAGGCAAATGCCCGCTCACTGAATGGCGAAGCCCATACGCGTTTGACCGCATTCAGGATGGCACTGAATCCAATCACATTCGGAACGGTAAGATTTAGGCCTGCCCCATTAAATCCCGGCAGATCTTCAACATTGGTATCACTGCGCACAAATACACCATTAGTATCGTAGCTGCCAAATTTCTCCTTTATAGCAGCCCTCAGTTGCTCACGAAAAGCAGGTCCCGGGTCGCCGTTAATGATTCTTGTCCGTAATCTTGCCAGAAACTGAGCTGTTTCCCGATTTCGCAGCTTACTGTTTTTTATACGAGCCAGACGACGATATTCATCCTGCATCCAGGAAAATATTGATGGCCCGCCCTCTTCAATTGCTTGCTGCATATATTTGTTGAACACGCCGAATGGAATCACCAAACCGGGAGCAACCATGCGCGGATAATAATAAGATAGCTGACCAAGATTGGCTGCTTTTGGACCTACCGCCCTACCTGAATCCGCAGTTCTGATCATCTTTAAATCAATGATTGTTCTGTCATTCAGATTCAATTTATCCAGGTCTGTATTAATCGTTACTTTATCAACTGATTCTGTGCCAAACACAACATCCCACTTCTCGTCATCCGGCTGAATATTGATCACGCCCCTTTGGCTTACAGCAAGCACTACCCGCTCGCCAATATGCTCCCGAATTTCAGCAATAGCTGCTTCGTCTGCAACCAGGTTGGGGATTCCCATATTCCGTGCCAGCAGCTGCACATGCGATACCGAACTGCCTTCACCTCGCGTAATAATACCAGCGACAGGTGTCAGCTTTTGTCGGGTTGATTGGAGAATGTAGACCCCATCTGAACGCATTGGCTCGCCCAGCTCCGGTTCAGCAAGCAGCACCCCCCGACGCAAGCCCTGATTCAGCGCCCGCACACCAGCGCCTACCTCTCTGCCAAACAGTTGATGTTTCATGCCACTCAACCTGTTGGCATCTACAATCAAGCTGTCGAGCAAGCGCGTAAACGGTAACAACGGGCTGGACCTTAAACGATCCGGCACAAACAACTGCACCAATGGCGTTAATGGCAACCACTGCTTCACAGCCGTGGAGAAATAGAACTCCAATGATCGCTGAGACCACTGAGAAACACGTGCAAGATAATTCAGAGAACTATGATAATCGCTCACCTTAAGTTCTCTGTTTTGCAGCAAACCATCGAGCTCATTCGATATAGCCTGCCACTGTCGATCAGATAACATGCCTGTGCCATGCAATGCAGCGGCCAAGTCCCGCAACCACTTAAGGCGCGTACTTCTGCTAACATGGTCAATATTGTTAAGTAGCCTGCTACCTTGAACAAACACCTCCTGCTCAAGAATCAAGGTAGCACGCAGAAAGCGCAGTCGATTATATACGCTATAGCGGTTCTTACTGGTTAACAGTGTTCGATACGACTGCGCTTTTCCCGCTGCCTGTTCAATGACCTGAGCACTGTTTTTCGCACGCTTGAGTGCATGGATAAGCTTCATCATCTCCCGACGAAAGCCCCTATCTCTCGACTCATCATGCAGCTGTTTGAGCTGTTCATGGGCTGTCTGCGTGCCAAATAGTTTCTCCAGTCCCGCAACCAGAGATGCATACTGATCTTTCAAATCAGAAACACCTGACTCTAGAGCATATGCGCGTACTTTTTGTGCATCCTGAGCATCAGGGAGACTATGAATTTTCACACGCAGATCATGAAAACCGGTATCTTTTTCACTAATGTCGGTAGCCATCTGCCGTACTTCAGCTCCCAGCAGCGGTTCAACTGTAATCGGTAGCAGACGCACCGCTTCACGCAATAACAAGAAGCGCTCCTGCGTGGACCAGTTTGCATCATCCAGCATTGCCAGAACGATTTTAGTGGCCGCATCCTGTTCAGCTTCGATCTGAATAGCACCGCGATAAAATTTTGCTTTGCGGAATAACCAGCCGTCATCAATATGAATCAGAAACTGCTCAAGCAGTATCTGATTCAAATGCTCAGCACTCTCTGAAGAGCTTATAAACTGCTGCGGATTGATAGCTGCAAGGATGTTGGCAATGAGGTAGCCGTTTTCGCGCATGGCCACTGCACGATCATTCCATTCGCCGTACTGGCGGCCGCCACCATGCTCCTTACAGGCATACGCTTCCGGCGGTAACACAGTGCCATCATTACAATACCACTGAATTGCCTTAAATGGTCCTTTAGGTTCATCTTTGAACTGATTCACCCAGCTGCGATATGAATCCAGCTGATTGTCTGCAATCGCGGCACTGGCAACATCCATGGTGAGCAAGGAAAATAGAAGCATAATGATCGGTATGCGCAAAACCATAAGATATAGTCTACTCAAACAGTCAGTTTCTTACCACTGACCATTCTACCGTTCAGCGCACACCTGTCTGATAAATAACAATTACTGATTTTCTCAAAATGTTAAAAAGAGGAAGATAAACCCTGCAGAACTAGGCCGGCTGTAAACACGGCCCCTACATAATGGGAGAGAATAAAGAATTCAAAACCCCAATGCTCACCACAACGCATCAAACGACCACCAAGCATCAACTGCAGAATCATAGCGGCCCACCAGGCCAGACCAATCCAGAATCCGCCCATGATATATGCAGCCACTCCAAGCAAGATGATATTCATAAAACCAAGAATAAGAATGGCAGGCACAGCAGCAGCACCGAAGAAAATCGCCGTGGATTTCACACCAATTTTCTTATCATCTTCCCTATCCCCAAGAGCATAGGCTGTGTCATAAGATAACGACCAACATACATTGGCGAAAAATAGTAACCAGGGGATGGGTGAGTTAAATATATCACCGGTTTCTGCAGCCCAGGCCATGATTGCACCCCAGCCAAAGGCCATGCCCAACCACGCTTGTGGAAAATGGGTATAGCGTTTCATGAACGGATAGAGACTCGCCAGGATTGCACCAATCACAGCCAGTCCGATCACATAGATTGATGTTTTTGACACCAATAACAGCGCCAATAACAGCATAACCACAAAACCGACCAATGCGGCACCCGGCGCAATATTGCCAGCTGCGATGGGCCGCTCTTTGGTACGTGCAACCAGGGGATCGATCTTGCGATCTGCGAAATCATTAATCACACAACCGGCAGAGCGCATCAGCACGACACCACCGACAAAGATAATAACATTTTTCAAACTTGGTCGGCCACCCGATGCAGCCAGCAGCCCCCAGAGCGTTGGCCATAACAACAACCAATAACCTACAGGGCGATCAATGCGTAACAGTTTAACCCAATCTGTGAAGCTTCCAACAGGTGCGAACGTCATATTAGCTCAGAACTGCCTTAGAGCCTGTAACGGCGGCTGGTTGTTTCGATGCGTGCCCACATAATGGGGTGAAACACTTCTACCACCAGCGCCTGAACACCGGATGGCGAACGCAGTACAGAACGTCTGGCCCAACGGCCTTCATGCATGCCCTCGCCCTTCATTTGTGCCACACTGAGATCTGAACGCGCCAAAGAGAGTCCGCGATCCAGCAGCAGGTTAGCTAGCGGGCGCACACCCTCTTCCAGGTCAGCAATCAAATCGGCAGGCAGGCTTTCCAATGGTAATATCGACTCGGCATCAAAGAGTACCGAACCACGATGCATTAAAGATACCTGGCGTCGTAAAACGGGCACGTTTTCATCAAAACCTAACAATGGAGCTTCACCCGGCCGGGTATGATCGACAAACTGATCGTGCAACTCCACGTCCACACGAATACCAAAATGGCGATCTAAAAAACGGGTCAACGAACCCGCAGTGGTCAAAATCGCACCGGCATCACGGCCAAGACCCGCATCTGCAGCTTTCCAGTAACGGACCGATTGCCAATCTTGTGCTTCTAAATCTCCAAAAAACATGCGCGCATGATGATCTCACACGTCTAAGGGTCAAGGGATAGCGTCGCCCCCGCATCAAGAATCAAAAATCAGTATTGCATCTCAACTCCAAATCAGGCCGAATCGCACCTATGACATGCCGCCTTTATCTGAATCAGCCTCTTGAAGTGGGAGCCTCTCTCACCCTCCCCTCTGATCAGGCCCACTATCTGCGCAGCGTCATGCGTTTGGCTGCCGGTGATCAAGTTATATTGTTTAACGGACAGGGTGGTGAGTTTCTTTGCAGGATTGAACAACTAACCCGTGAGAATCCGGCTGTTCTGGTCGAGTCACACGCAGATATCGATCGGGAAATGCCGAAGCGCGTGCATATCGTTCAGGCCGCCTGTCCCAGTGAAAAAATTGAAACAGTATTACAAAAAGCCACTGAGCTCGGCGCTGCAAGTTTCACGATTGTACGCAGCCAGCGCAGCACCTTAAAACTCGACGGTGCAAAATTGAAAAAACGATTACAACGCTGGCAAAATATTGTCATTGAAGCGGCTGAACAGAGTGGCCGCACGATGGCTCCGGACGTGTCCTGGATCAATAGTTTGAAAGAGATACCAGCTCAGGGATTATGTTTCACCCTGCATCCGGAACCCGAAGCAACCAGCTGGAAAGAACAGAACGAAGCGATGCTACAGACTAAAGATATCACCCTCGCAATCGGTCCCGAAGGCGGCTGGAGCGATCACGATATCGAGATACTCAATACGGTAGGTTTTACCTGCCTCACCTTCGGCCCGCGCATCATGCGTACCGAAACCGCAGCGCCTGCTCTGCTAGCCGCCATTCAATCACGGATCGACAGCTAACCCGGAGCGTTTAATCGCAAGGATCTGACAACTCTCTCAACCATTCACTTGTGCGTTGAAGTCACCTTATCCTTTTGAACGTTCAGACTGCTTTATTTACCGATCAATACCTTGATCATTTGGCTGAGCACTATAAGCGAATAAGGTTTAGTCACTACCCGGGTAAGATCATTGATCTCGATATCTCTGAGAACCTGAGATTGATCGTAACCCGTGGCAAACAGAATAGGCGTGTCGGGTGCAATCTTACGCATTCCTTCTGCAGCCTTAATGCCTCCCATCACAGGCATAACCACATCTGTAATAACGAGTTTTATATCCAGATGATGTTGTTGAAACATGGCGATCGCTTCTCTACCATCTGCTGCTTCAATGCTCTGATAACCAATAGATTTAAGAAGCCCGCGCGTAATGACTCGAATATTCTCTTCATCATCAACGATCAGAATCAACTCGCCATCACCCTTATGAAGAGTGGGTTCTGATCTCACTCCGGCAATTTCTTCAGGTATCACGTCAATCAATGGCAGATAAATATGAAATGCTGTTCCAGTTCCAGAGCTACTTTCTACTACGATGGCTCCACGGTGCGTTTTAATGGTCCCATCCAGCATAGCCAGCCCAAGACCAGTACCTTGACCCACTTCTTTCGTCGTAAAAAAAGGTTCAAATATATGTTCCAAATCCTCTGCCGCAATACCTGTACCGTTATCACGAACAATAATATGCGCAAACTCTTCACCCGGCAGTTGACTGTGTTGTTTAAGAAACCCCTCATCTGCATGGAAACGTTGCAGCGACACTGTAATGTCTGGATTTTCATTATAAACCAACGCATCACGTGCATTATTGATAAGGTTAAGTATCACCTGCTGCAACTGACTATGGTCCCCCCTAATCATCAGACTCTCTTCGGAAATATCCATATTCAGTGGAATATTTTCAGAGGCCGCGAATTGTAACAGTCGGGTGGACTCCAGAAACAGGTCTCGCAGTGATAGTGATTGCACTTGCACCACATCTTTGCGCGCAAATGCGAGCAGCTGTTTGACGATATCGGCTGCACGCCTGCACTCTGATTCAACCACATCCAGATGCTTATTATCCTTAATCTCCAGATCTCTTCTCACCAGGTAAATCGAGCCTGAAATAGCTGCCAATAAATTGTTAAAGTCGTGTGCAATACCGCCAACCAGCGTACCTACCGATTCCATCTTTTGTGCCTGACGCAGATTTTTTTCAACCTCTTCCTGTTGTGTCATATCGCGTACGGCACTGGTTATAAATAGCTCCCCTGCAATGGTAACAGGACTTAAGCTGACACTGACTGGAAATTCACTTCCATCCTTCTTCATAGCGCAGAGTCGCCGCGGAGATTTCGGTTCTACTGATTGGTTTTCAATATAGTGCGTAGCCATTTCCCGATGCTGATCAACCTGTGGCACAGGTATCAGAAGTTCGACTGCCTGACCGATTAACTCCTCGCTTGAGTATCCAAACATCTTAATTGCCTGGGAATTCACAATCTGAATCCGCCTTTTTTTATCAACAATGAGTACCGCGTCGGGAGAAGCCTCCAGCAGTTCACGGTATTTGAGTTCGCTTTTTGCAAGCTGTTGAAGATGACGGCTGTCTCTTTCTTGTGCCTTCCGCTGTAAACGGATGACATAGACAGCAATGCTTACAGACAACAGAAGAACGACAGACATCAATGATATTAAGACGATTTCGGAGCGATCAACCCGACTACTGGAGTTTTGATAAAATTCACTCGCTTTGTTGTTGGCAAAACGAATGAGCGAATCCATCTTTGCCTCCATCTGAATGACATAATCCGCGCCTTTACCTTTGGTAATGGCTAGTGCCTGAGGCTGATAGCCTGTTCTTGCCAGATTGATCACCTCATCACGTATAGGTTTCCAGTTAATAAAAAATAACTGCATCTCTTGAATTTCAGTTTTTTCGCCAAGGAATCGATCCAGCACAAGGCTAAATTGACGTAGTGCCTGTTGCTCATCTGCATTCACTTGCTCTATCGCGCCCTGCATTTCATGATCACTTTGAGCTGAGGCGACATCTTTCATGTGGCGATGCATAGAGACGATATGCGTATTGATTTCTCTGACAGCATTACTGACCACAAATGGGTGCTTGTAAAGCTTATCGATATCGTTGTGGGACTGCTGAATTTGAAAAAGAGCATAAACACCCAGAACAACCATAAACAAAATCATACTGGCAAAAGCAAACAATGTTCGTTTGCTTGAAGCCATCTTTCGTATCTGTTTGCGGTAGCCCATGAGATATTGCAGCAAGAAACAAGCCAGCGATTCACTTTCTATGCCTCACCATGCTTGTTATCATGTGCCGCAAAATGGGGCAAAGTAGTTACACCTCAAAGGAAAATCACGCCACAGAAGGGTCAAAAGACAAAATGACTAAAGCATCAGAGCCACTACCAACAACAGACAATGCAGAGAACGGCAAAACACAACAAGAGATTCAGCATTTTGAGACCGTGATCATCGGTTCAGGCTTTTCAGGTCTGCTTGCGGCTGTCCGATTGCAAAAAAAGGATTGTAATGACTTCGTTATGTTGGAAAGAAGCCCTGAGTTAGGCGGCACCTGGCAGATCAACTCCTACCCGGGTGCTGAGGTGGATATTCCAACCAGCCTCTACTCCATCTCTTTTATCCCCTTTCCGTTCAAAAAAACCTTCGCTCCGCAAAGCGAACTGCTCGCATATACCAACCATATCATCGACACCTTCGGCCTAAGAAAAAAGGCAAAAACAAACCAGACAGTCACCAGCCTCACCTATGATGAGAACGAATCCTTGTGGCATGTGGAGACCGAGTCTGGCGAGCGATATAGCGCTCGTTTTATTATTGATACCAGCGGTGTGCTGGCAAACCCGCATACGCCCAATATTGACGGTGCGGAAAGCTTTAAAGGAACGCAATTCCACGCTGGCCACTGGGATCACTCAGTCTCTTATGAAGGCAAACGTGTCGGAGTGATCGGTTCGGGCTGCTCAGGCGCTCAGATCGTTCCCGCCATGGCCGACAAGGTTGAGCGCTTAAGCCTGTTCATGGGCAAAGCACAGTGGGTGCTGCCACGAACAGATCGGGAATACAGTGCTACCGAGTCTTACCTTCGCACGCTGCCGGGCATCCGCCACATCATCCGGCTGTTCGTCTTTATTTTTTACGACATCCGTTTTGTTGCCTTCCGCCGCTATCCGATTATCTCAAAAGTAGCTCCCTACATGAAAGCATATTACAAAAAGCGCCAGCAAGAGCATCTCGAAAAATACATTAAAGACGATGCCTTGCGTGAACATATGATGCCCGATTATGAATTGGGCAGCCGGCGCGTGATACCGACCAACAACTACCTGCCAGCACTTGCCCGTGAAAATGTCGATGTGGATATCAGCGGCATTGAATGCATCACGCCCACTGGTATCAAGACAAAAGATGGTAAGGATATCCCACTGGATCTCATCGTCTACGCTACGGGATATTACGCCTATACGAATATGAAAAAGGCGCTGACATTTCAGGTTAATGGCCTTGCTGGCCGCAATCTGAATGACGAATGGGAAAAGGATATCGCCTCTTATAAAGGCATCACGCTTGCCGGTTACCCCAACTACTTTAAAGTAAACGGTCCCAACACCGGCTCCGGCCACAGCTCGCAAATGTCTTATATGCAGGTGGCGACCGATTATATCGTGCAAGCTATAACTACGGTAAAAGAGTTTAAAAGCATCAAAGCGATCCATCCTAAACAGCATCTTCAGGATGCATACGTCGCTGAAATGAGAGCGAAGATGCAAAAGACAGTTTGGCAAAATGCCAGTGTCAGCTCCTTCTACAGAAGAAACATGACCGAAGAGGTCACCAGCCTCTGCCCGGAACCTGTGACCGGCTTTATCTTTTCACGCAGAACGTTTCACCTGAATGATTATGATTTAATTAAAGTGAAACGCGTGTAGCTGATGCCTGAACCATTACTCACAGGAGCTAGCAGCTTGAAACTGAAATTTTTTATCACCGGTGGAACCATCTGTAAGCGCTATAATGAGATCAGCGGCGCACTTGAATTCCGTGATTCGTTTATTCCGGGCATGCTGGAGCGCGGCAGGTGCAAACTGGACTACAGCACCGAGCAGCTGATGCTCAAGGATAGCCTGGATATAACTGATGAGGATCGGCAAACCATTCTCGCCAGTTGTAGCGCTTGTGAAGAGTCAAAAATCATCATCTCCCATGGCACCGACACCATGGTTGATACCGCACGGGTGCTGGGGCCGAAGCTGGAGAACAAAACGGTAGTGCTGGTCGGCGCTATGATCCCCTATTCGATCAGCAACTCCGATGCGACTTTCAATCTCGGCTGTGCGGTCACTGCTGTGCAGCTATTGGGTGCCGGTGTCTTTGTGGTGATGAACGGGCACATCTTCCGCTGGGATGATGTCAGCAAGAATCGCGGTGAAGGCGTTTTTCAACGGGCTGATCTTTGACGTTCTGAAAAGATTGAGAAGCGAGTCAGTGCTTCCCTGTCTGAACTGTGCCGTGATGTAGATTGCCTGCCGGATTATTCGGACTAGTGTTCACGCCCCCTTGCTGAGATGACTCTCACGCAGGTGATCGGCAACTAGAGTTGTGTGGAGAGAGTATGATCGGGCATTTGCTATCGCTAATCAATTTGAAGGCCGGAGTTCTGTCGCTGCTTGCGATCGCCTCTACATTTATCTGTATTCGTCTTGGTATTACTGCGGACTTTCCGATGTCACTGGTAGCGACTGCAGTGGTTTTTCCCATGGTTTTTTCCATTAACGGGGCTTATGAACGTCGTGAAAAAGCATTGGCTGCCTATGGTGCTGTCAAGGCGAATGGACATGCCATTCATCTCTCATTTCGAGATTGGCCGCATGACTTTGATACCTCTGATATGCAACACAAGTCCAAGGCGACACTGGCTCAATTGATGGGCGATATCAGGAGCCTGTTATACAGCCCTGCCAGCGAACTGTCTGTTCACGAGATACCTGTATACCGTTCATTTTCCGACATTTCCAAGTTAATCAATACCGATTTGAGGCGTGCAGAAGTCAATCCGAGTGAGTTATCGCGTTCTAATCAGTTTCTGAGCAAGATGCTGATTGCTTTTGAGGATCTGAAACATATCCATCAATATCGAACGCCAAAGATTATCAGGGAGTTCAGCGGCTTTTTTGTCTGTGTCTTGCCTGTACTCTATGGACCATATTTTGCGCTTGTTTCGGTTCAGAACGAGATAGGCCTGGCTTATGTGACGCCAGTAGTGCTGACACTGGTACTGGTCAGTCTGGAGAATATTCAGAAACAGCTGGAGAGTCCTTATGATCAGATTGGAGAGGATGATGTGCATATCAATGTAGAGCATTACCTGGAGCGCCTGCAAACCGAGTCAGTAGACCCGAGCGATGTGAAAAGCTAAACCTCCGGCCTGCTTTTCCTTTGTAGGCCACAGACAGCATTCCGGACAGCACATAGTCAGTAAACTGCCCCCTTAATTCCAAAAGCGTTTTATAGAATGAAGGATTTAAAAGACACAGGAGTCAGCCCTGACCCTTGTCTTCAAGATCTGCCCCCAATTGCTGCTCTGTTGCCGGCTCTGAGACCGCCTGGCTCAGTTTACTGCGAGCCTCTAGGAGCATGGATTTGGCATCCATACCCTCGTGCCATACAACGCCACAAGCTGTGGCTCCGGGCAATCGATGACCGGCAACCCGGATCAATCGGACAACCATAGCTTCACTCTCCCCACTACCAATCCCCGGTGCAATGATTGCCAGGGTATTCTTGTCAATGCGGCCTGCAATATC
>JAJFLF010000253.1 GCA_021772845.1 Mariprofundus sp. | reverse complement strand
ACCTGCACCACACCACGGCGCCCTCGGCGGATGGTATCTCCAACCTGCTCAGCGCAAGATGGTTCACCAACAATCACGGCATCCGGCAGACAATCTTCTGCCTGCATATATTCCATGATCCGGATCGTGCCATCGATAGACTCACCTTCTTCATCCGAGGTGATCAGCATCTGCACGGTTGGGATCGGAGTGTATTCACCACAAAGCGTTGCCACGGCAGCAATCCAGCAGGCTACGCCGCCTTTCATATCCTGGGCACCGCGACCATGTAAGATGCCATCTTCAATCACAGCATCAAATGGCGGATGCGGCCATTGATTAACCGGACCTGTAGGCACCACATCAGTATGACCGGCAAACGCGAGAGTGCCATTTGTTTCGCCTATACGGGTATAAATGCTATTGATGATGCCACCGGCATCAACGGCTGTACGCACAAAACCAAGCGGAGCAAGCAGCGTTTCAATATAATTCTGGCAACCACCATCATCCGGTGTGATCGATTCACGCTGAATGAGTTTAACCGCGATATTAGTAGCGATGTCGTTAGTGCTAATCTCTGTCATCTATCAACGCCTAACTGAACTGACCAAGATTACGTAAGCGCTTTTCTCGCCCGGCAAGCAGTTGATCCAGCGGCATATCAACCAATTCAGTCAGCGTGTTATCGAGTACATCAGCCATCAACTCTGCTGCAGCCTTAGCATTGCGATGCGCTCCATCACGCGGCTCCGGAATAATCGCATCAATCAAGCCCAACTCCAACAGATCAGCCGCGGTTGGTTTCAATGCTTCAGCAGCATCTGGAGCATAGGCTTTATCACGCCACAAAATAGCCGCACAACCTTCCGGTGAAATCACGGAATAGGTAGAGAACTGCTGCATATACATGCGATCACCCACACCAATTGCAAGCGCACCGCCGGAACCACCTTCTCCAACTACAGTACAGATAACAGGTACTTTCAAACCGGCCAATACCTGCAGATTCCGTGCAATCGCTTCACTCTGACCACGCTCTTCTGCATCAATGCCCGGCCATGCGCCTGCGGTATCAATAAAGGTCAACACTGGCATCTCGAAACGTTCAGCCAATTGAAACAGGCGCAGCGCTTTGCGATAACCTTCCGGGCGCGGCATACCGAAATTGCGTTTGAGCTTCTCTTTGGTATGGCGGCCTTTTTGATGGCCAACAACCATCACAGACTTGCCACGGAAATTTGCAATACCGCCAACAATCGCACCATCATCAGAAAAAGCGCGGTCGCCATGTAACTCCTGAAAGTCATCAAACATCATGGGAATATAATCCAGAATATAAGGGCGATCAGGATGGCGGGAGAGCTGACAGATCTGAGAACGCGTCGCTTTGCTATAAGTCTCTTCAATTAATTTATTACGTTTTTCATTCAGCCGCTCAACTTCTTCAGCGATATTGACGCCGGAGCCGGAGCCCATATTAGATAAATCATCAATCTTTGATGTCAGTTCAGCAATGGGGCGTTCAAATTCCAAATAACTATAAGCCACTTACTTCTCCTTATTAACATTAAACAAAAAAACGCGCCTGCATGACTATTTCACCCTGTGATAAACTTCATATCACGGGGTGAAAAAATCCATGCGCGTTAAGGTCATCCCTGGCCACTGTCTGAAGCATGCCCCACATAGTGAGACTACTTGTTAGACCAGTTACCGCGTTTAGCCTGTTGCTTAAGTACCGGTTTCCACGGCTTGCAACGCAAATGCACCGATTCAGGTGAAAAACGCGCATCCAATTGCGCCTTCACAATATCATCCCACTCAATGCACGGGCCAGTCTGTAAGAGGGCAATACTAGCGTCAGGAAGCCGTACATGGAATGAAAGGCGTGCTTTGCCCCCCTGCGATGATGCTTTCAGACGCGCTATAGTGACCTCATCCCAGGCAATACTGGCGGCAGAAATCTGAATTTCACTGACCAATTCAGGTAAAATTGCTTGCAAGGATGTAATCGCTTCAGCCACCAGTGTCGGTTCATCACCTCTGGATTTATCCACCCGAACAGCCATCAACAACGGCTCATCTGCGTCCAATAGCTCGGATGCTTCACTATAGAGATCAGCAAAACAGACCATTTCCGCCTGCCCATGCAGATCTTCGAGCTGCACAAATGCCATTGTTCCACGCCCACCGTGGTAGGGGCGAATACTTGTCACACCAACAGCAACCACAATCTGGGCCCCATCCTCACGTTCAGAAAGCTGGCTTAAATTACAATCACCAATCCCGGATGCACGACCGAGAAATGATTCCAGCGGATGACCAGTCAGATAAAAACCGAGCACATCTCGTTCTGCCTGCAAGATATCACCAGGCCCCCACATTTCAGTCAGAGGAAAGCCTTGATTGCTTTCAGGTTGAGCCATGGAAAACAGGGCCGACTGGTTGGATGCGAACTCTTTACGTTTTTTGCTTAATTTTTCCAGCGTATCAGATAGGCCTTCCAAGGCAGCACTTTGATGCGGAATCAGGCCATTCAACGCACCGGCTTTAATCATGCCTTCGAGAATACGTTTGTTCAGCGTGCGTGATGGTGCGCGCATAATCATCGCCTCAAAGGTCTCAAATTCGCCCTTATTGACGCGCTCCTCAACCACCGCTCTGACCGCTGCTTCACCCACGCCTTTAATTGCGCCAAGGCCATAACGGATGGCATCCTTCTCCGGACGGAACTCCCATTGCGACGCATTAATGTGGGGAGGTAACACCTCAATACCCATATTGCGACAATCGGTAACCAGCGATGCAATTTTATCTGTATTGCCCATATCGCATGAACAGGTTGCAGCCATAAATGCATGTGGGTAGTGGGTTTTCAGATAGGCTGTCTGATAGGATATCAGCGCATAGGCTGCTGAATGTGATTTATTAAATCCGTAACCTGCAAATTTTTCCATCAAATCAAAAATCTGCTCGGCTTTATCCAGGTCCACCTTCTCTTTTTCTGCACCTTCCATGAAAAACTTACGCTGCTTAGCCATCTCTTCCGGTTTTTTCTTACCCATCGCACGACG
>JAJFLF010000252.1 GCA_021772845.1 Mariprofundus sp. | reverse complement strand
TGTTCATGATCAATTTCTTTCGTGATCCAAATTATCAGATGCCGATCGGTGATGATCTGTTCATTTCACCTGCTGATGGCAAGGTGATCCGAGCTGAAATGACTGAAGAAGGGCATCAGCGAGTTGATATTTTCATGAACGTGTTTGATGTGCATGTGAATAAAGCGCCGATGGCGGGTCGCATCAGTGCGATGGATTATATCCCTGGTAAATTTGTCAATGCCAGCTTTGATCATGCCAGTGAAGAGAATGAACGTAACCGTTTTGAGATGGAATGCGATAACGGCAGCAAGATTGCGTTCACGCAGATTTCCGGTCTGGTTGCGCGCCGTATTGTATCCTATGTGAAAATTGGTGATCAGATGGCTGCCGGTGAACGTATCGGTATGATTCGTTTTGGATCACGGGTGAATTGTGAAATTCCTGCTGATTATATATTAAATGTTGCGGTTGGTGAGAAAGTGAAAGCCGGTCTGAGCATTATTGCACGCCAGCGCAAAGAGGAATCTGAACCTGATGTCGAAACTTAAGAAAAAAGTAGCAGAGCGGGGCGTTTATCTGCTGCCAAGTGTGTTCACCACGATGGGCCTGTTTGCCGGCTTTTATTCCTTAATCGCATCGATTCAGGGTAATTTTGAAATAGCAGCATGGGCTATTTTGGCAGCAGCAGTGTTTGATATGCTGGATGGTCGGGTAGCCAGGTTGTTGCATGCAGAAACAGATTTTGGTGCAGAGTATGACTCTCTCTGTGATATGCTCTCTTTTGGTGTGGCACCTGCGATATTGCTCTATTTCTGGGCTCTGGTGAATTTAGGGCCTGACTTGCATAAGCTGTCATGGCTGGGTGGTTTCTTTCTGGTTGCCTGTGCTGCGATTCGTTTAGCACGTTTTAACACCAAGCTGGAAGTACAGGATAAAAGATATTTTCAGGGGCTCCCTACACCGGGCGCTGCATTATTGATTGCTATGGCAGTGCTCTATCATGTCGATGCGAATTTTGAGCCGTCTGCCTGGTTATGGTTAGGTTTGTCCATTTTCTTGTCCTGGCTGATGGTTAGTGATGTACGTTTTGTATCGGGTAAAGATATTGATTTGAAACAGCGTCGCTCAAGCGGTGTGTTGGTGATCATTGTTATACTGGTAGCGCTTCTTGCACTTGATCCGTATCGCGTACCTTTCACTGTCATGTTGGCATATTGTCTGCATGGGCCGCTATTGAGTTTGTGGCAGAATCGGCGTTTATCTCAATTACGCCAGGCTCGTAAATTGAAGCGTAAACAGAAGCAGGATGATTTAGATCAGGGTGACCAGGACTAAGTAAGGAATTTGACCCGAGAGGGGCATGGTGTTTTAATGTGCCACATGAATACACAGTTTTCAGCACTAACGTCTACAGCGAAGTACCTGCTACTTCGAATAGGTCTGTGCGTCTGCTGATTCGCTTCAGCTGAAGATGTACGGGCCGCGGATTTCCGCGGCCTTTTTTGTTTGTGCTGAATTTTAAAAGATAGGAGAAAATGATGTCTGATCGCTTACATATTTTTGATACAACTTTGCGCGATGGTGAACAATCACCCGGTTGCTCGATGAATATCGAGGAGAAAATGCGAGTAGCTCATGCACTGGCGGGTTTAGGTGTCGATATTATTGAAGCTGGATTTCCTATTGCTTCCCCCGGTGATTTTGAAGCGGTACATCGTATTGCGACAGAAGTACATGGTCCTAAAATTACAGGTTTGGCGAGAGCGGCAATCAAAGATATCGAGCGAGCAGGACTTGCAGTTGCTCCTGCTGGCGATAACGCGCGTATTCATACCTTTATTGCTACAAGCCCCATTCACATGGAAGCCAAATTGCGTATGACACCGGATCAGGTGTTAGTGCGCGCTGTCGATGCAGTGAAACTGGCGCGTTCTTTAGCGCCTGAAGTGGAGTTTTCTGCCGAGGATGCCGGGCGTTCTGAAATCGATTATTTGTGCCGTATTGTTGAGGCGGTGATCAAAGCTGGCGCTCGGGTGATCAATATTCCAGATACTGTGGGTTATATGACCCCTGATGAGTTTGGTTATCGCATCCGTACCTTGATTGAAAAAGTACCGAATTCTGATCAGGCTATTTTCTCTGTGCATTGCCATAACGATTTGGGGCTGGCTGTCGCTAACTCATTGGCTGCAGTTGAGAACGGCGCTCGTCAGGTTGAATGTACGATGAATGGTTTGGGTGAACGGGCTGGTAATGCTTCGTTAGAAGAGATTGTAATGATTATAAAGACCCGTTCGGATCGTTATGATATTGAAACCGGTATTGATACCACAAAAATCGTACCGACCTCTAAATTGGTCAGCAGTATTACAGGTATGCCCATTCAGGCCAATAAAGCCATTGTTGGTGCCAACGCTTTTGCCCATGAATCGGGTATTCATCAGGATGGCATGCTAAAACATAAAAAAACCTATGAGATCATGACACCTGAATCTGTCGGCTGGAATACCAATCGCATGGTGTTGGGCAAACATTCAGGTCGTGCCGCTTTGAAAGCGCGTTATATTGAGTTGGGCGAAGTGTTGGATGATGAGCGTTTGGTTGCTGTGTTTGATCGTTTCAAAATATTGGCTGATAAAAAGAAAGAGATGTTTGATGAAGATTTGATGTCTCTGTTATCGGATGATGCTGATCTTAATGCAGAGCATGTGAAGTTAATCAGCCTGCATGTGGCATCAGGTACCGGTGAGACGCCCGTGGCCGCTGTTGAGCTGGATATTGATGGGGAAACACATAAGGCATCATCTGAGGGTGACGGCCCTGTTGATGCTGCTTTTAAAGCAATCAAGTCACTGGTTGAACCGAAAGGGAAGTTGCTGCTCTATGCGGTGAATGCCATTACTGTGGGTACCGATGCGCAGGGTGAAGTGACTGTGCGTTTGCAGGATGGGGATCGTATCGTCAATGGGCAGGGGGCAGATACCGATATTATTGTCGCATCTGCCAAGGCATTGATCTGTGCTCTAAATAAACTACCAAATATGCATGCCAAAGAGGTGCACGCGCAATATTCCGGTGTGTAGTTGAAGCGGAGCGCTTACGTTCAGAAAGTGACTGGGAATAAAAAAAGCACCGGGTTTATGCCCGGTGCTTTTTTTGATACTTAATGCTGCTTTTTACTTGATCTGATTTAACCATTTCTCCAGGAA
>JAJFLF010000251.1 GCA_021772845.1 Mariprofundus sp. | reverse complement strand
GATATATATTTACTGTTCCGTTACTGCTGCACTTAGCAATTGAGTTCACCGAACAAAATCCGCGAATCAAGGTATTGAAGGCTTGGGTTCTGGCTTGATATTAATGTGTTTGGAACGCGTTCATAACCCTATTCACCTTGTTCTAAATACCGAAGTCTGGCACCGTTAATATTTATAAAGCTAACCTCGATTCCAATTTATCCTGCACTTGCTGATCGGACTGCAAATTGTCATCACGAACAATCACGAACACAGCCACAGTGTTCACCTCCTGCTCTGGGTGAGCGCTGGCAATAACCTCGCCTTTCCTGTTCTCATAGCCTAAAGGCGTGCCTATATCCTCATCAACCATCGCCTTGATCATATCACCCCACGATACAGTGAAGCGGACGTTATAACGCACACACTCTTCGCCAAGGCTATCAAACAGATCTTCGACTATCTGTTCAGAGCCCGGAGAGACAATGGTTCTGATTAGCAGTTCTGGATAACTACGAATTGGACGCAGTACATTCGATGCACCGGCTTTGCGAAGTCTGTCCCGGTTACAGTCACGAACTGCTTCACTAATAATGCGGCCTTTAACACCCCTCTCACGCAGACGACTGGTGATATCAAAACTCAGGCTGTCACTTTCAGGATCATGGCAATCACGAGCCAATACAACAATAGTATTCGCGGTCAGGACCGATGCAGTTTGCAGTGCGTTGTCATCGGTTGCTTTTCTGGCTGAATGCACAACGTCCAATTTTCTTAATCGTTCAGGCAGTCCGTCAGAAAACTCGTTACACAGGAGAATCACTGGAGCGGATGAAATATCCAGATGACTACTTCTCAACTGGGTGATGGCCTGAAAGTAATACTCCTCACCCGCTTCACTCGGGCAGTTGATAAACACAACGTGATTTTCCATTCCCCAACTCCATTCGCCTTTATATTTTCTTTCCCTGATCTCACTACGACGCTCAAAATAAAGTGCGGCACACTTTGCCAAAATTGCGATACCTGCCAGATAGATCAGGATAAATGTGGCCAGGCGCCCTTCCACTGTTCGTGCCGACAGATCACCGTAACCCACCGTAGTTGCAGATGTGATCGTTAACCAAAGTGAATCGTTCAGGGACAAACCCTCAAAATGGATCATCGTCCAGGTATGGAGTGCAAGAACCAGAATCAGCGTTGCTATCAGCTTCATCAGCTGCGCCTGGGTTGAATGATCCCGAATCGACGGATTATGTCGTTTGGTAAGTAAGAAGCTGAATAGATAATTCATAATTGTTGGAACTTATCGTAATAACAAGTGAGATATTATGCCAATAGAAATTGTATTAAGCCGAACTCTTGAATAACAGACACGCGGCCGGGTTTATCATTATTGCAACTTGCTGAGATTCATTCATTACTGTCATCTAAAGAACAGCACTTTATCATCAACATTGATGATAAAACGTACTCAATCAACTTTTTCGTTGTAAGATGAAACCTAATTCAAAGCGTGGGCCTTTGGGGCGCGGAATCAGTAATGGGGCTTTTGTAGGCCAGGACCAACGTGATGGATCGAACAGCTGACGCATATCTTTGAGATCACAATGAAATGGCGGACCACCGGCATCACCGGTCTGCATCAACAACAGTAGTAGAATAGCATCTTCTTTGAGCCAGCGGTGCAGGCTTTTTTCATAATCCTGAGACTGCTTTGCATTGAGTGTGCAGAGACATGTCTGTTCATACACGACATCGAAGGGTTGAGCGGGTTCATATTCAAACAGATCAGCGCACACACCCAGAGAGGATGCTGAGGCTCCAGTTTCGCTCAGGGAATGATTCAGTGCTTTGATGGCTGAGGGTGCAATATCCAGCCCTGTGGCCTTATGCCCTCGTTTAGCCAGTTCAATCACTTCATGACCATAACCACAGCCGGGAATCAGTACCGATGATCCTTCTGAAATAGCACCGGCATCCAGCCACTGCATCAGGGCAGCACTTGGTCCACCGCGATCCCAGCCGGTGTCGCCCTCTTGATAACGCTCTTCCCAATTTAATGACTCTTCTTTCATATTTTCCCTCTACAATAAAAAGGGCCACTCATACGAGCAGCCCTATCTAATTTATAAGTAACGATTCAACAAAATGAACGTTTACTTGTGATATTTACCGGACTCTTCGCGCACAGCTTTGAAGAATTCAATGGCGTGTTCAGGTGGAACGTCAGGCGTAATACCGTGACCCAAGTTGAACACATGGCCATTACCATGACCGAACTTGGCAAGGATATCTTTCACTTCTTCACGAATGCGTTCCGGTTTAGCATATAACATGGTTGGATCCATATTACCCTGCAGAGCAACACGATCACCAACACGCGCCTTGGCTTCATCGATATCAATCGACCAATCCAGACCCAAAACATCACAACCGGTATCAGCCATAGCTTCTAACCAGCCCATGCCACCTTTGGAATAAAGAATTACAGGTACTTTGCGCCCATCATTTTTACGGGTGAGCTGAGAAACGATGCGCTGCATATATTGCAGGGAGAACTCTTTGTAGTTGCTGGTATTAAGAATACCGCCCCAGGTATCAAAGATCTGTACAGCCTGAGCACCATTGGCAATTTGTCCGTTCAGATAAGCGGCAACAGAATCAGCCAACTTTTCCAGCAACAGATGCATCGTTTCAGGCTCGTTGAACATCATCGCTTTCACTTTAGAGAACGTTTTAGAACCGCCGCCTTCAACCATGTATGTAGCCAGTGTCCAAGGTGAACCTGCAAAACCGATCAACGGCACACGACCATTCAGATCACGGCGAATGGTAGATACTGCATCCATCACATAACCGAGCTCTTTAGTTGGATCATTCAATACAGGTAGTTTTTCAACATCAGCACGACAGGTGAGTGGATTAGGGAATTTTGGCCCTTCACCGACACCAAAGGTCAGCTCCATACCCATTGCTTCCGGTACCACGAGAATGTCGGAGAACAGAATCGCGGCATCCGCATCAAGAATATCAATCGGCTGCAAGGTTACTTCTGAGCACAGTTCAGGTGAACGGCAGAGATTTAAGAAACCGCCAGCCTTGGCACGTGTAGCGCGGTACTCAGACAGATAACGGCCAGCCTGACGCATCATCCATACCGGTGTACGCTCCACGTTCTCTCTCAAACATGCGCGTAAAAACAGATCATTTTTCAATTCAGTCATTTTAGTCCCTTATAAGTCAAAGATGTATGCAGATAAACAGAAACAAAACGGATTATCATTTTATTCTGCAACATTTTGCATATCTCAATATTATTATCAAATTAGTATCTCTATTCTGCTTCTCTTAGCTTTAAAACAGAGCCAAACAGCAGACGATGATTAATCCCAGATGTAGCCTTCGGTTGGTGATGATGCGTTAGCAAATGCACGTTTCTGCATACGTCCCGCCAAAAAGGCCGAGCGCCCTGCCCTGACAGCATCACGCATGGCGGTTGCCATCAGACATTCATCTTTGGCTTCTGCAATCGCCGTATTAATCAGCGCCCCATCAGCACCCAATTCCATCGCTTTG
>JAJFLF010000026.1 GCA_021772845.1 Mariprofundus sp. | reverse complement strand
ATGGCTGAGTTAGGTAGTAAAACTGCACTTACCAATGAAGTGAACTCAGCAGTTGGATTGGGCGATGCATTTTCTGTACTATCAGGTGGTGGTATTTCACCCTCACCTGGATCAGTTACACTCACATTTCAAATTAGTGATTCTCATCCACTAGTGACTCTGGTGTCCATGATTGCTCCAAGTCCAGATTGGTTTGTCGGTGTGTCAGGGCTTGATTTGAGTGATGGTAGTGGGAATTGGCAAAACACAGTTATAGTCGAACTTGATCCATATGATTCTGGAACAGATAGTGGGCCAACTTATACATCTTCCAATGCTGACACTCAACCACCAGATCCGATTACAAACTTAGGCAATAGCTTCCCCTTCATGGGAACCGCACCCATCGGGACATTTACTTTTCAACTGTTGACACCTCCATCGGTCCCTATTGTTAGTTCAAGTGGATTCGTACTTATGGCTGTATTCATTATGACAGCAGCTATATACATAATTCGCCGTCATGCTTAGAGCTATCATTGTTCCATAATATGAGATTGCAGTTGTTCAAAAGAGGCGAAGAGTCAGAAGTACTACCTTTGATTTTCCCCCATTTGGTTCACTTGAGAGCAGCGGGCTATGGCATTGATCTTGGTGGCATAATCGTCGAAACCCATCAACTCAGAAAGTCACGGAATGCTTGAACTTGAATCACGGCAATAGAAGCAGAGCGATTTTTAATAACCGAAGCCAATTTTATACATGACTACAGTCAACCTTACATTAACTGTTAGCCACCATAGCTAATATTCACGCCTTTACCGGTGCGGATAGCTTTGACCATGCTTCTGACCTTGCCCCTTTGGCCGCGTCCAGTTGTACTGAGAGAGTTCTCGGCACTGGGCGCCTATTGAAAGGGCAAGGATTATGGCAAAGCAAAGATTCAAACCGGAGCAGATCATTCATCTATTGCGTGAAGGCGAAGTGTTGATCGCACAGGGAAAGACTGTTCCCCACGCCTGCAAACAATTGGGTATCTCGGACAAAACGTATTACCGCTGGCGTAAGGAATACGGCGGCTTGCGGATCGACCAGGCCAAGCGGTTCAAGGGCATGGAGAAGGAAAACGCTCAGCTCAAGAAGTTGGTAGCTGATCTATCGCTGGACAATGCGATCTTAAAAGAAGCAGCGTACCCAAACTGCTGAGCCCGCCCCGGAGACGCCAAGTGGTGAACCATGTTTGTAAGCAATTGAGCGTTTCCCAGAGGCGGGCTTGTAAAGTTTTGCATCAACCGCGATCGACGCAACGTCGTCAACCGTATGTACCCAGCGATGAGACTCGATTGGTAGCTGATATGATTGCGCTAGCCAGTGAGTATGGTCGGTATGGCTATCGGAGGATTACAGCATTGTTGCGTACCGACGGCTGGCATGTAAATCACAAACGCATCGAACGCTTGTGGCGAAGGGAAGGATTGAAGGTGCCGAAAAAACAACCCAAGCGTGGACGCTTGTGGCTCAACGACGGCTCGTGCATTCGATTGCGCCCGCAGTACAAGAACCACGTATGGGCCTACGATTTCGTTCACACGCGAACGCACGATGGTCGGCCGGTACGCATGCTGACGGTGGTAGACGAACATACCCGTGAGTGCCTAGCTATTGATACCGCAAGGCGGTTGACCTCGGAAGATGTTTTGGAACGATTGGCTTGGTTGTTTGTAACCCGCGGGGTGCCAGACTTCATTCGTAGTGACAACGGTTCGGAGTTCACAGCTACGACTGTTCGAACCTGGCTAAAGAAGGTCAGCGTACAGACGCTGTATATTGAGCCTGGTTCACCTTGGGAGAACGGCTATGTGGAAAGCTTTAATGGGAAACTGAAAGATGAATTGATTGATCGAGAGATTTTCTACACCTTGTTTGAAGCCAAGGTGCTGATCGAGCGGTGGCGAGTGCATTACAATCAGGTACGGCCGCATAGCTCGTTGGGCTATCGTCCACCAGCGCCGGAAACGATTGCTATGGTTGATCCGCGGCGGGCTGCGCTACGCGACCCAGGGGCTTCGCTTCGCCCGCCGCAAGAAACGAATCAGTCTAGCAGTCTCTTCCACTGAGTGGTATCATCAACGGGGGCAGATCAGTGTCAAATGTCAATTCTAGCGAAATATTTACGGTTGACTTCATGGGCGAGAACGACCAGGGCGTCGAAGCTTCTTATCATTTATGTTGGACTGTTCTTGAAGGCGATGTCAATGGCGACGGCAACGTCAATAGCCTAGACGAAGGAGTATTGGTGAACGAAAACAGCAACACCACCACAACCAATAACTACCGTTGCGATGTGGATTTAAATGGCCTTATTGAAGGGAATAGCCAAATTCCTGAAGGAGCCGACTATGTAATTTGCAATGGCAATACCGGCAACTCAGCGTCGCTCTGTGGTGGTAACCCGTAACGAGATTTCATATTTGACCATTGCCTAATGAAACTGAGGCATTGCTAGCTAACCGTGCCGGAAATCTCAATAATTCACTTTGAACGTCGGGCTATCTTCAGGGCGGGATTTTCGCCGATCATATAGCCTCGTCGTTGAGATATTACTGTGCCCTAGTCAGGTCTGCACATAGGCAATGTCGGCCTGGTGTTCCAGGGCATTGGTGGCAGCGGTGGCCCGTAGGGCGTGTAAACACAATCCATCCAGCGATACGCCAGACTTGCGTCCGTAGTCCTTCACCATCTCGTAGACGCCGTTGCCGGTAATAGCATCATCGAGCTTACCATTTACATTGTTTTTCACCGGCTTAAATAGTGATGTATTCTTGTCATCACGGTGTCCGGCATCGTCCAGATAGTCGTTGATGGCGGATAGGGCGGCGGGGTGGACCGGCACATAACGTGTTTTGGAGCCTTTGCCCAGTACGGTTAAATGAACCACCCCACGTCGTTCTGCAAGGCTAGCAACCTTCAAACCAACTCCGCGCGTCGAAGGGCATGAAACAGATACACCGCAATGATAGCCCGATCCCGTTTGGCTTTGAGTGAGTTTCCTTGGGGTGCTTGCAATAGCATTCGGGCCTGATCGTCAGACAGGGCGGGCGTCTTGCCCTCATTGTTGTCTGCCACCGGTCTCTTAACCCCGGATACCGGATTGTGAGAAACAGCGTTTTCATTGCACAGATGATCAAACAGCGACGCTACGGCGGAGAGTTTTCGGCGAATGGTGGCCGCCGCCAAATCCCGACTTTCCAAAACTTTTCGCCAGGCGATGACATGGGCCCGCGTGACACTGCGAAATTCCCCCAGTAATTCAATCCTGCAAAAAGCCATAAAATCTTCAACATCATTTTGGTAAGCCCGCCGGGTATTGGGGTTGTCGATGTTGGCGAACCAGACAGCGGCAGCTGGCACAATTGAGAGCTCATGAAACTGCGAAGCAGTAAGCGTCCGCTCAGCAGTGTGAGCTATCTCGGTTGAATGTGTGGCAACGATAGCGTGATTGGCATCCGTGCCGTCGGTCATAATTTACTCCGTTGATGTTAATTTAGGGGTGCTTAATGTTTTCGATTTCCACCCGCCCCACCGGCGTAGTTTATTGGTGATAATATATTTTATTAATCGTAAATGAAAGTGGTGGGGGGCGTCCGACTTTCCGTAAACTGTTGCCAATGTCAGGACCAAATGTTGGTAGTTTGTTTATTATAGGCTAGCTTCGAGTCGTTTTGGTTTAAAACATAGTATCCCAATGCACCCAAGAGCAAAACAAAAACGTGGGTGCTTGGATAGGCGGGAGACACAAAAAAAATC
>JAJFLF010000250.1 GCA_021772845.1 Mariprofundus sp. | reverse complement strand
TTGAGTAGAGCGCTGGATTCTTCGGCCATGATACCGCTGCTAATTTCGGGTTGATGATTGAGACGCGTATCCGATAACATCTGATACAGAGACTCAACGGCTCCTGTTTTTGGTTCTGCAGCAGCATATACCACGCGAGATATGCGGGCGTGCACAATTGCGCCGGCACACATACAGCACGGTTCCAGGGTGACATATAGCGTGCTGCCGCTGAGTCTGTAGTTGTTGCTAGCTTGGCAGGCGCTTCTGATTACCCGCATTTCTGCATGTGCAGAACTGTCTTGTTGGGAGATCGGTGCATTGTGTTCAATAAGTTCACGACCATCAGCAAGAAGCAGTAGTGCACCAACTGGAACTTCTCCAATTTTTGCTGCATTTTCGGCGGCTTGTAGCGCTTTCTTCATGTAATAGATGTCTAAGTGCATTAGTGATTGAGCTTTGGATCAAAATAATCCCGTAAGCCTTCTCCAAGCAAATTGTAACCAAGCACTGTGATGAGAATCGCCATGCCGGGGAATGCAGATAACCACCATGCAATCTGAATATTATCTTTTCCTTCAGTTAATATATTTCCCCATGAAGCATCCGGGGGCTGAACCCCTAATCCCAAGAATGACAAACCAGATTCAACCAGTACCGCTCCGGCAATGCCGAGAATTGCTGATACCAGCACAGGCCCCATCGCGTTGGGAAGCAGATAGCGCCACATCATGCGAACAGGCGATACACCCAGGCTTTGTGCAGAGAGAATAAATTCACGTTGGCTAAGGCTTAAAAATTCAGCTCTGACCAATCGTGCGATGCCCATCCACGATGTTAAACCAATCACTATCATGATATTCCAGATCGATGGCTCCAGAAAAGCGATAACTGCTAAAATAAGGAAGAAGGTTGGGAAACAGAGCACCATATCAGTTATGCGCATCAGGATTGCATCAGTGCGTCCACCAAAGAAACCAGCTACAGCCCCTAAGATGAGCCCCAGAACAAGAGAGATGCCAACGGCAATAAAACCAACAGCCAGTGATACTCTGGCTCCGTAAAGCATGCGTGAAAATATATCGCGGCCTAAGGTATCCGTGCCACACCAGTGTAGCCATGATGGTGGCATCAAAATGACGCTAACATCAATATCATTGGGGTCATAAGGTGCAATCCAGGGTGCCAGAATAGCTAAAAGGGCAATACTTATGACTACCACGCCACCAATCATCATGAGGGGAAAACGATGCAATAAAGAGGTCATCATCTGCCTCCGTTGCGCATACGTGGATCAACCCAGGCATATGATAGATCAGCGATAAGATTGCCAAACAGGGTCAATATGGCGCCAATGACTGTGATGCCCATGACCAGTGGATAATCACGAGACAGTACCGCCTCAAAAAATAACAGACCCATGCCAGGTAGGGAAAACAACTGTTCTACAATCACAGAGCCTCCAATCAGGCCGGGAATTGAGAGACCAAGCAGAGTAATAATTGGCAGCACAGCATTCTTTAATGCCAGTTGATAGCGTATCTTAGATTCAGGCACACCCATGGCACGTGCTGTAGTGATATAATCGGAGCGAATAACATCCAGCATGCCAGTGCGCATAAAGCGACTCATACCAGCTAATCCACCAATCGCTGAAACAAAAACGGGAAGAATCAAATGTTTCAGCATATCTGCTTGCTGCTGCCAGAAGCCCATCTGTTGCCAGCTATAATCATGCAGGCCAGAAATTGGTAGCCAGTTAGCATTTACGCCCAGAGATATCATCAGCAACAGACCAAGCCAGAAGGAGGGGATGGCAAAACCAATAAAGACAAAGACTGTCATGCCTTTATCAAACCAGGTGTCGCGTTTTACAGCGCTGGCTACACCTATTGGTATGGCAATAATAATGATGATGAGCATGGCCAAAACATTAATCCAGAGGGTGACAGGGAGTCTTTCAGCAATTTTATCGATTACAGCGCGGCCATCCGCTGAAAATGATTGGCCGAAGTCAAATACCACTAAGCGGCCCAGCCAATTCCAGTATTGTTCATATAGCGGTTTATCGAGGCCGTAATATGAGCGTAGGCGCTCAATATCCTGGGCGGAAACTTTGGGGTTAAACTCCTGACCTACAACGCTCGGTTCGCCAGGAGCTAAGTGCATCATGCCAAAAGAGATGATGGTAATGCCGAATAATAAAGGAATCATGCCAGCAAGGCGTTTAAGAAGGTAGGAAGTCACATGCAAACCCTAACCTGAGTTATGCATAAAGGCATCTAATATAGTGCTGATGTACAGATCTAAATATGCTAGCTAAATGCAGTATATGACAGCCATATTTGCATTTATTGTTTCATTATTCATCTTGACACGCGATCGCTTTATTGTTCATATACCCGGATATAAACGGATAGGGGGACTAACCGATGAAAAAATATTTGCTGGCGTGTACAATTGCCATGGCATTTGCGTTTTATGCACCATTGTCGATTTCTACGGCACCACTGGGTTATCAGCATGCTCAAGCCGCTAGTGCTGATGCAGGTAAGGGTATGAAGCGTGTAACACTTATCATTAAAAAGTTGCGCGATGCTATGGGTAGCATGAAAGATTTTGATGAGCTAGAAAAAGCAGGTTTGAGAAAAAAGGATGTGGATCGTATGCGTCGTGCTATGGACACCAAGATCCAGCAAATGATGGAGGATGCTATCTATGCGATTCGCTCCATTTAATATGAAAGTTCTTTTGTTGCTCTCTCTGATGATTGCAGCCCCATTGGTTTCAACTGCTACTGAAATCCGAAATATCAACTTTGCAGTTTTTCAGAAGGTGAGTGATTCATTTGAGTTTGACCCTATTGTAATGGGTAAATTCAGTGACTTTATTGATGTGATGGAAGGCTCTCAGATTTTGTTGCTTTCCCATACCAGAAATTCAATTACTGAAGATGTGATTAACCTGCAGCAGGATGTGTTGCGTGAGTCTTCAGAAGGCCTGAACGATATTGGTATCTCTTGTAGTTTAACCTTTTTGGAAACGAGTGAAGATGATGACGATTTGTCGTTTGAACTCGGTGGAATGTGCAAAATTCTTGATTCTCTGAATGAAAATGTAACGGCTATTATTCCTATGGCCAGTCTGCCTGATACCGATCAAGGTATGGAAGCGTGGGTTGAGTTGTATGAGGATGAAGCGAGTGGCATTGCATTTTATGCCAATGTAGGTACTGGCGATTAATTTATACCTCGCCTTTTCATTACCCCGCTGCTTGCAGCGGGGTTTTTTTTGTAACCTATCAAGCTAAAATAGAGTATAGTTTCAGCATGATATCATAAACAGTTAAGGTTTTGTTTGAATGGATATGGCTTGGTTTGTGAAATAAACATGTAGGCAAATATGAGGATATATGCACTTAAAACATCAATTGCAATTGATTCAATCAGGTGTTCTGACTGACTCTCAGTTGAGTAAAGCTGAAGATTTAGCTAAAAGTGACAGAAAAAGTGTACTTTCTGTATTGCTAGAAATGAACGATGTGGAAGACGATGTGCTCTTGGCCACATTATCAAAAATCTTAAAAACCCCATACGTAGATCTGCGTAACTGTAAAGTTGATGATGCACTACTGCACAAGTGTTCAGATAAATTATGTCTGGATTATGAGTTTGTTCCGCTTAAACAAAATGAAACAGATATTATTATTGCAACAGCCAATCCCTTAGATATCAATATGCTTGATGCGTTGGCCTTTAAACTTGGTAAACGTATTGTAACCCGATTTGCTCGCCCTGATGTCATCCAAACCAAAATTCGAGAGCTTTATCAGGACTCTGATTCGGCATTTGATGCTGTGGTGGATGATTTTGAAGATGATCATGCCTTAACGCAGGAGATGTCTGTAGCTCAGGAAACATCGAGCTTGGATGAGCTCAAGCGCGGGGCAGAAGACTCACCGATTATCAAACTGGTGAATGGCGTAATCATTCAAGCCATGAAAATTGGTTCATCTGATATCCATGTTGAGCCAGGTGAGAAGCAAAGTATTGTACGTTTGCGTGTGGATGGTCGTTTAAGGCCAATGATTCGTTTTCCTTCCAAAGTGCACCCACTGGTAACATCCAGAATAAAAATCATGTCTAAATTGGATATCTCTAATTCCCGAACCCCACAAGATGGTCGTGCTCGCGTGAAATTATGGGGCAAGAGTTATGATATGCGCATCTCAACGTTGCCTGCTCTGCATGGTGAAAAGGTTGTAATACGTATTCTGGATAAAGGTGGCCTGGCCCTTGATCTTGATGTGCTCTGTTTTGAAGAGACTGCTTACAAACATATTCGTGAATGTATTAATCAGCCTACAGGAGCCGTTTTGGTTACAGGACCTACCGGCAGTGGTAAAACTACAACCTTATACTCATTCCTCCATCATATTAAAAATGAGGAGATGAATTTAATTACCATTGAAGATCCTGTGGAATTTCAAATTGATGGTATTAATCAGGTGTTGGTAAACCCGAAAGCCGGTATGACCTTTGCAACCGCTTTGCGTTCAATTCTTCGACAAGATCCCGATGTCGTAATGGTTGGTGAGATTCGTGATGAAGAAACGGCTGAAATTGCGTTGCATGCTGCTCAAACGGGCCATCTGGTACTTTCGACCTTGCACACCAATGATGCACCTTCAACGATTACAAGGTTATTGGATATGGGTATTGAGCCCGCCATGCTCTCATCATCGTTGAATCTCGTAGTGGCACAGCGTTTGGTGCGTCGCTTATGCCCTAAATGCCGTAAAGAAAGCGTTCCTGATTCTGATGTGGTTGAACGCCTGGGCATTCCAAAAGGTGTTCTATTTTATGATAAGGTGGGCTGCAAGCAATGCATGAACATTGGCTATAAGGGACGCTTAGGCATCCATGAAGTCCTGTATGTAAACGATCGAATGCGCAAGCTTATTGCACGTGGAGCAGCGGATCTTGAGCTTATGCAAGCAGCTAGAGAAGATAATATGCTCACCCTGTTTGAAGATGGTCTATCCAAAGCTCTGGCTGGTCAAACAAGCCTGCAGGAAGTGATTAGGGCATCGGTTGTACCGGAAGGGTATAAGTTGAGCGAACACATAAACGAAGATCAACAGATTATGAGTTTTGGTGAACTCCAGCGTCGGCAAGACCAAGTCCACGCACAAAGCACCATTGCAACGGAACAGCAAACGATCCTTGTTGTGGATGATTCCAGCAGTGTGCGTAACCTGGTTGAATTTGTGCTGGATGCAGATGGTTATAAGATTTTACAGGCTGAAGATGGTCAGCAGGCTTGGGATATACTTCAACGCATTAAACCCAGTCTTGTATTGACTGATTTCGAAATGCCAAATATGACTGGTCTTGAATTACTCAGACGCATGCGTGAGCAGGAACGTTTCAATGATGTGCCAATTATCATGTTAACCGCGCGCAAAAATGAAGATGATGAAGTGAAAGGTTTTAATGCTGGAGCAGATGATTATATCGGCAAACCCGTTGAGCCCTTAAAACTACAAGCACGTGTTAAAAAGACACTAAATTTATATGAACATATTATTGCCAGAAGCAGAGGGGGGCACTAATGCCAAACTCAAAACGCACTGCCGTGAAGGCTGCTGAAAAACAACAAAATCAACGTATAGATTTGCTACGCGTTAGCATTGGTGGAAAAGTGGTGTTTGTGCGCTCATCGGAGATTAAGGAAGTAATGCGCCCTAAACCACTTACGCCTGTGCCAATGGGGCCGGAACATATGATAGGCTTAGCTAATGTTCATGGACAGATTGTATGCATTATTGATGCTGGCAGCGTGACTTCTTTACCGCCTTGCCACAGAGATGTTGCACCACGTACGCGCTTTTTACTTCTTAGGCATGCTGTGATGCATGTTGGAATCTGGGTGGATGAAGTGTCGAAAATCCAACAGGTAGATCATAGTCTACTTGCCAACTTGGGCAATAATGGCGACAGTATCAGTCGTATAAATATTGAGGGAGCTGAATGCGAGTTGCTGCATTGCGATGCGTTATTGCATTAGGCTTTACTTACACACGTTGAATACTATTTATATTTAAAAGCAGGGGGGGAAATGAACGCAAATTCAGATATAAACTCGGGCAATCAAGTGTCGCTCAAACAATTGGCTAATCGCAACTTTATGTTGTCATTGCTTCTATTTATTGTGTTGATCGCTATTGTCTTTTTCGCATCATTACGGGACAACACTAGCATGGGGCAGCTGTTGGATGTGTATGATGAACAATTTCGGGTAGGGCAGTTCAAAGGTTCTATTGCAGATGTCATGGTTCCAATCAATGATTTTACTATGATTCCAAACGCAAAAAACTTTGGTAAAATAAAAACATCCATTAAAGTGTTTGGTGATCGATATAATGATATTAAAACGAT
>JAJFLF010000249.1 GCA_021772845.1 Mariprofundus sp. | reverse complement strand
ATGCTCCACCTGCAGAGGAAAATAAATGCGGAAGCACGAACCCTTTTTCTCTACACTCTCTACCTCAATTGCTCCCTGATGTGATTGAACAACCCCATATACCGTAGACAAACCTAAACCAGAGCCTTCACCAACATCCTTGGTCGTAAAGAAAGGATCAAACAATTGATCACGAATCGCTTCAGAAACTCCACAGCCATTATCACTGAACAACAGCTCCAGCCATGGGCCTTCTCCCAGACCGGGATAGAGCTCTTGCAAGTTGGCATCCGACTTAATGCGTTTCAAGACAATATGGATAGACGGACTCTCCACTCCTTGCAGAGCATCACGCGCGTTCACCAGAAGATTAAGAAACAGTTGTTGCAATTGAACTGCATCGCCCAGCACCACGCATTGATCATCACATTGGATATCTTGAATGATTTTAATATTGGCCGGAATACCAAGTTGAGAGAGAGTTAATGCTTCTTCCATAAAATGAACAAACGCCAATGGTTGCATTTGTATATAACCTTTACGTGCGAACGTTAACAGTTGGGAAATCATATTGGCGGCCCGCTCACACAAATCGTTCATACGTTCAGTTTTCTGAAAAGATTCCGCTGAAATTGATTCGTCTTGCTGAAGAAGAAACAGATTTCCCATCATACCGGCCAGCATATTATTAAAATCATGCGCAATGCCACCCACCAGTGTCCCAATACCTTCCATTTTCTGAGACTGAATCAGTTTTTCTTCATTCTCTCTCTGCTTTGTGATGTCCCGTGAAATGCCGATCAAGCCTAGCAAACTACCATCTTCAGGATTAAAATATGGTGTTTTCAGTGTATCAAGCAGTACTTTATGCCCATCGGGATAGGTCACCCACTCTTCATTTCTCTGCGCTGTCGCACATTTCATCACAGCGGTATCTTTACCCCTGAAAAAAGTAGCCTGCTCGACATCAAATAGATCAAAATCAGATAACCCGATCACATCCTGCTGATTATTTTTACCGACAAAATCTAATAATGCCTGGTTACACCCCAGATAGAGGCCTTCCGGGTTTTTGTAAAAAATCAGATCCGGAATGCCGTCAAACAGCCCTTGCAGAATGGCATGAGCCTGATTCAATGAGTGTTCAACCAGTTTACGTTGCGTGATATCATGCGAAATCGCCAATACGCAAATTTCACCTTTAAACAAGATCATACCCAAATGAGTTTCAACCGGGTACGTCGATCCGTCCTTACGGGAGAGCAGTGCTTCGGAGATAAGTGTGCCTTCAGTTTCCAGTCTGGCCATCACTGCATTAAAAATAAATTCATTCCGATCTACAATAATATCATCAACCGAGAGCTGCAGTAGTTCATCCTTACTATACGCCAGCGCTCTACATGCAGCAGCATTCACGTCAAGGAAGAGCCCCTGTTTACTGAAGACAAACACAGAGTCCATGGCCTGATCAATCAATGAACGGTATTGCGCTTCACTTTCAAGCCATTGCCGTGTTCGACCTTCAACACGCTGATCCAGCACAGCATTGATGTTTTGTAATTCATCGAGAACAATCACTTTATCCATTGCCAGCGTCATCGCATCGATACAGCGATGTAGCACAGCAAGCGTTCTCTCCAGATGATTACCTTGCTCACTATTACATGCAAAAACAAACAGCCCGCTGGGCATAAAACGACTACAGAAAGGAATAAGAGCAATCTCATTTGCAGAGAAACTCTCCTGACAATGCAGATCAATATCAGCGCACTCTGGCTCACTGATATAACAAGGTGCATGCAACTTCTCAGAGAAGGCATGCAGATCAATCTGTTTGCCGTTCAATTGATCATGCGTAAAGGAGAGAGAGGAGTTTACGACAACACAAGCATCATCTTCAATAGTGCCGCACAAACAGTATGGAATATCCTTGAGCAATGAAATACGTTCAAGCCCTACGGATAGAATCTGTTCAGAATCATTCAACTGACAAAGAGATTCAAGCAAACCACCAAGCAATAACATATCTTCAGCCTGCGTCGCAAGAAGTGCATTCTCTTGCTCTAATACTTCTATACGCGCATTTAAACCGTGCGTCTGTTGTCTTATAGAATCAGACATGCTGAACCACCTCATCATTTACAAATGATAAAATATGTTTGGCAAGCCACTCCGGTTCATCTTCCTGAATAAAATGCCCTGCTGATACGATCCGCTGCAATCTGCTGTTGGGAATTTCACGGTGTAACTTTTCAGCAATCTCTGCTGACAGGTAGAAATCATTATCACCACGCAGAATAAGCACAGGCAGGTTCAACAACCTTAAATCCGCTTCAATCTCCATTAAGTCTCTGTTATCAAGGCAACGGGCAAAATGTAGAAATGCTTTTCTACCTTCAGATGTCTGCATCGGAACATTGAATAGCCCCATCAAAAGATCAGTCACCCTCTCTTTGTGATAAATACCATGTCTGACTACCATTCTGAATGCACCAAGATCAAAGGTGCTCATCATCAACTGCCGAATAATCGGGGTACGCATGGCACTGATCGGTTGCACAGGCCAGAAGTCATAAGCCACACTATTGATCAGGGTTAAGCTTTTCAGCATCTGTCCATAACGAACGGCAAAAACTTGACCGATTCCACCACCCAGATCGTGACCAATCCAATGAACAGAATCAATCCCCAGCTGATCAACAAACGATTTGAGATATGCCGCGTGATCTTTAATCGCATAAGAGATATCCAACGGTTTGTCTGACATACCACAGCCAAGCAGATCAACCGAAATCACCTCATGGTCTTTCGCCAATAGTGGTATAATATTACGCCAGATAAAGGAGTACGTCGTAATGCCATGCACCAGTAAAACAACTGGTCCAGAGCCTTGACGATGATAAGCCATACGATGACCAGATATGTCAGCATACTCTATCAAGAACTCCCTCCCTACTTGTTGATTACTATGATTATAGTCGAATAATTATATTAATCAGCACTGAAGTTCATCAAGGATTAAACATCAATCCTCGCTTCTTGACGAAAACCTTTACCAAGAAGAAAAAATTCAGATGAAGTCTTTCGACTTGCCGCCGGTTTAATATTTTTTACTTTCTGAAATGATTTACCCAGATCACGGCGAAATCCGTCATAACCTTCACCCATGAAGGTTTTCATCAACACATCACCACCGGGCCGCAAGTATTGACACGCAAAATAGAGAGTCATTTCGTTTAAACCAATCATACGCATCTGATCCACCAGCTTATCACCAGCCATTTCAGGTGCCATATCAGAGACAACCATATCAACCTGCCTACCCTGCAACGCTTCAGCCAGTGCCTGCTGACCTTCTTGTGAATTAAAATCACCCTCAATCAACGTCACACCATTAATAGGGTCAAGTGGCAACAGATCAATGCCAACCACCACCCCTTCAGGCCCAACACGATTGGCCAGTTCCACGCTCCATGAACCCGGCGCACAACCTAAATCGATCACCACACTGTTTCTTTTCACTTTCAAACCATGTTTCTCGTTATCAAGAATTTCAGTTAATTTAAATGCAGCCCGCGACCGTTTCCCCTCGCGCTGAGCCCGTTTAACATGCGGATCATTGGCATGGCGTTGAAACCAGGCTGAAGTCTTACGATCGGATTTACTTTTTGATGACATTCCCATGTGTTTTGTGTCCTATATACGTATTCTAGCGATGAAACTAACAATGAAACTGATGAATCCGAATGAAAATATTCATTCCTTCATTCTCCAACCTGCCAACCAAAGATACCAGCATGAAACAATCGTCAGCAATGCTGTGCCAATCACCACCATGATCGAGGCATAAGGGTCGGTATCACCTAGACCTAAAAAACCATAACGAAAACCATCTGTCAGATAGAAAAATGGATTGGCATCATTCACGCGCTGCCAGAACTCAGGCAGTTGTTTGACCGAATAAAACACACCGGAGAGAAAGGTAAGCGGCAGAATAACAAAATTGGTCACCATGGCGATATTATCAAAATCTTTGGCCCACATACCGGCAATCAGACCCAGCCCACCCATAATAATACTGGCACACAGGCCATAGAGCAGAATAATTCCAGGGTGCAGTATTGAAATATCTACAAAGGGGGAGAGTACCGACAAAAATACAACTGCCACCACAAAGGCACGCACCACAGCAGCAGCAAGAAAGGCCAGCACCACTTCAAAAGCGGATAGCGGTGCCATCAACAGATAAATGTGCATGCCCATCACCTTGCCCATAATCATGGAACTGGATGTATTGGCAAAAGCATTCTGCATCATCGCCATCATGGCCAAACCGGGCACCAGAAAAGTAAAATAATCGACATCTAATCCGGGTACTTGTCGCTCTCCCATGGCATATCGAAAAATTAACAGATACAAAATCGCGGTCAGTGCAGGTGTCACAATCGTCTGCATTTTCACCTTAAGAAAACGATGAACTTCCCGTTTAAACAGTGTCCATGCACCAAGCAGGTTCATCGTATTCACGTTGTTTCCTTCTTCTCTTTTTTGGTCAATCGCAAAAAGACATCTTCAAGATCTTCAGAACGCACACCGGCATCCATTGGCGGTCCAAAGCGTGCAACGGCAGCCTCATAAGCAGTGTGGAAGGTTGATTGGCCATTTACCAATTTCCCCAACTGCAAACAGACACCGGTATCGCTCACGCGCGGTTTAAAAACGGACAGTGCGGCAGCATCAGCATCAGAAAGAGTGATTTGTTTGTCATAATTCATCCACAGATAAGAGGATGCTACCTGTTGCATCAACGCAGCCATGGGTTGGGCTGTCACTACTTTGCCCTGATCAATGATTGCAACGTGATCACACAGCTCCTCTGCTTCATCAAGATAATGGGTGGTTAATAGAATCGTTGTACCGGCAGCATTGAGTTCGCGCATGAAACCCCATAAACGACGGCGCAACTCAACATCCACGCCTGCTGTCGGTTCATCTAAAATCACCAATTTAGGTTTATGCACCAACGCTTGTGCCACCAATAATCGCCTACGCATACCACCTGAGAGCTGACG
>JAJFLF010000248.1 GCA_021772845.1 Mariprofundus sp. | reverse complement strand
GGTGTTGGTGTCGCCTTTGAGGAACCATAACAGTTCATGAATAATGGATTTCAGGTGCACTTTCTTGGTAGTGACAAGCGGGAATCCTTCGGCCAGATCAAAACGCATCTGATAGCCAAATACCGATTGTGTGCCTGTGCCGGTACGATCACCTTTTTGTGTGCCTGTGTTGCGCACATGAGACATTAAATCCAGATATGTTTTCATGTTCCCCTCGCCTGATGAAAATAACTTGGATATGATGCCGTCTGCTGTTTGTTACGGCAATTGTGAATGCGAGGTGCGTAATGTTTATTCGATGGTTTGCTGCTGTTCTGTTGAGTTCTATGATGTTGTTGGTGGCGAGTGTGCCTGCAATGGCGGAAGTGAAATCGAGCACGGATAAAATTGTTGGTGCATTTATGGAGCTCGATCTCGATGAATCGGAGTCCGTCACCTTTGACGAGTATAAAAGCATGGTTGATCTGCGTGCCTTGACCCGTTTTGAAGAGATGGATGCAAATACAGACGGTCAGGTCACTGATGAAGAGTACCGGAAGTTCTGGGCTGAAAATAAAGCCAAGTGGTATCGCCTGCATCGGTAGTTTCACGCAGTCAGAACTTTCAGCAGGTAAGAAAAACGCTCTGCGGGCACTATTTACACTTTGATAACTACGATTTTCCTAACTACCTTTTCAGCAGATGGAGGGTTCAGTGATGATCCATAACAATTTAAATATATTGATGATGACCAGAATAATAGCGCTGCTGTTTTTAGTGCTGTTTGTTTCAGGCTGTGTGTCAGCATCCAATAAACAGTTCGATCTGTCTCAAGATAGTTTGAAAGCTGGTGATTATAATGGCGCGTTTACCCATGCAGCCCAGTCGCTTGAAATTGAAATTGATAATGAAAAAACACAGGCCGTTTTTCCAGATCTTAGCAAAGCTGCATTTAACTATCATCTCTCCCAAAGCAAACAGAATGAGCAGAATAACCAGTGGGATCCTGCTGTAGGGCACTATGAGTCGGTAGTCTCCATGCAGGGCAGGATCGAAGCGATTCAGCTTCGGTTGAAGTCATATGTAGCTCTTGAGAAAAAAATCAGTGCCAAAGAGATGGCCCGGATTCAGGCGATTCTTGATCTCAACGCACCGGACGTGGCTGCCGCGAACCGACATGCAAAAAAATCAGCCGCCGCAGCGCATTACAAAACCGCCCTCTCCTATGCTAAAGTAAAACAATTTCGGGATGCCGTGAGTGAATTCAATGCATCGAGCCAATTCGTCAGCTGTTATCAGGATGCCTGTCTTCTTTCGAAAAAGTACAAGCTTCTGGCCGATCAGGGTGATGCTTTGGCTTATTATAATTTGGGCAAAGGGGCTGCAAGTAGAGATGAATATCGCAATGCGAGCCATGCATTCACTCAGGCTTTAACATTTATCCCTGCTTTTCGTGATGCAGCTACACTTGCAGCGCATTATAAGGGTTTAGCCGATCATCAGGATGCAGCGATTCAGTATGCACAAGGGCTGGCTGAAGCAGAGGTCGGTCATTATCGCTTAGCAGCCAATGCTTTTTCTAGCGCCATTGGATTTGTGTATGACTATAAAGATAGTCAGCAGTTATTGAATCATTATACAACACTGGCCAATGAGCAGGATGCATCATTACATTATAATCGTGCTTTGAATCATGTTGATCAGAATAACTTCGCGCAGGCTGCGAGAGAATTCAGGCAAGCGAATCATTTTGTGCCGGGCTTCAGGGATGCTTTGCGTCAGGCGCGATGGGCTGATCGTGCTGTGCCACCTGATGTGACCAGAATCAAAGATATGGTGATTCATGAAATTCAGGATCATGGCATGCAGCCGCGCTGGTATGGTAATTACACCCAGAAAGATTTTGTCAGCATGAAGCTTGGCCATATCATCGTGAAAGAAGGCCGTTATAAGCGTCACAAAGAAGTGTGGGCTTATCCGGTCTATATTGAGATGTCAGCCGTAGTGCGTGGCCATGATGGCGCAAATCGTCCGCTCTCCACCTCAACCACTGAAATGTTCACCCTATACCGCAATAAACATCGTCAATGGGAAGCTGAGTTTAGGCATTAATCTCAACTACCGATGAATTGAAGCACAGTCATCATCAATATTGATGAGAAACTCACTTTTTTCATTTGTGTGAGAAATATGTACATGAGATCGATCGAGTCTGATCCTGTTGATTCGTCTTACTCTCGAACACGAAAACAGGTTTGTTTCGTATCAGCTATCTTTGATGCTTTTGGAAGAAAGCCCACATCAGATCATTGGCACTAATATCCAGGCTGGATTTTCCAAAGCGTTTCAGCTTAATCTGTTTGCCCGGCCAGGTATGGCCTCCGCCTTCAATTTTATAGAGTTCAACCTTGGCTATTCCGGCATTGTTTTTATAGACATGACGAATCACGTGCGTGCCGTCTCTTTTCAGGTCGGGCATGACCGTGATTTCGGCAACAGCTGAGATCCTGTGTGCCTGCAGCCATGTTTGAATGGTCTGTTCAACAGGCATGTAGTCCATACCGCTAACTGTGTGCTTGCCTGTGCCACCTTGATACGGCACATATGTATCGTCTGTGCCGTGAAAATGAATAAGTGGAACAGCAGCTTTGATATTGCCGGGTGAAATCACCATTGTGCCTGCAACTGTTGCTATGGCAGCAATACGCTCGGGTATTTCCGCGGCAATACGAAACGCCATCATCGCGCCGTTTGAGATACCTGTCAGATAGATGCGCTTTGCATCAGCATGTAAATTTTTGATGGCATATGTGATGATATCATCGATAAAAGCGACATCATCCATAGATTTTTTCACAGCATAACCGCAGCACTCACCCGCATTCCACGATGCAAAGCGATCAATACGCCCTGAGCCATTGGGATAAATAACAATAAAACCGTTTTGATCCGCTTTTTCATTCAGAGACGTCAAACGTGCCATGGAGCGACCGTTGCCAGCGCCACCGTGCAGGGCAATTAGCAGAGGACGCGACTCCGATGCTTCATTTTTCTGATCGTGTACAAGAAAGGTGCGGCCCGAAACAAGCTGATGTTTATCGAGTCCCGCGGCCAGTGCAGGCGAACTGAATAATCCCATACAAAAAAGCACCAACAGGTATCTATTCATACTTATGTCTCCTCAGCTGGTTGCGACACTACTGCCAGTTATAAAGATAAATGAATCATCAGCGTTTCACTAGACACTTCTGAACTTCTCATAATATCGCAGTTTAAACCCGATTGGTTTATTATGATGTTAAAGAATTAAATGCTTAGTTTTTGGATACGCGCAGGTGGATGACAAACTGACGCTTACCAATGCTTGAAGATCTGGATAGCAGCGCGCTGCCAAGCTTTTCTGCTTCGCTGCTGTTTGCTGCAATTGTGACCTGTTGATTTACCGGGATCACCAATTCGGTAGCGGCACCAAGTATTTCAATCACAGGTTGCTGAGTGATGCGGGGCTGGGCGTTGAAGCGCATATTGGCGGTGTTGCCGGCCGGTATTGTCGGTGAGCTACTGGTGCCGAGATCAATCAACATCTCCTGCTGACCTTGCACATTAGCGCGAAGCCGCTGCATCCATGGCACGATACGTACGCGCACCTGACCTATGCCGGCAGACCTGGTCGTGATGTGAAAGCCTGATGTGATGGGTACCAGTTCAACGCTGTTGGCCTGCACAAGGCCATAACCGGATAACCAGAGTCTGGTGGCTCGCGTAAAGCTCTGAATGGTACCTGTCTCTATGCGCCCTTTTTTCTGACCGGAGATGCGAAGCTGAAATGATTGGCGATGATTGCTGTGCCGTTTCTGTTTCTGCAGTTGTACTGAAACCCAGCCACCGGAAAGCTGGCCGAGCGTGGTCTGACCGGATGTGTGTACTGAACGGCTGCGATTGCTCTGGATATCTTCAATATCGACATGCGCCGTGTATTGCTCGGGTGCCTGATCAATGCGTTTGAGCAGGGCGATGGCTTTGTTGATGTGGGCTGTGTCGTCATCAATGATCAATAGTTGCTGTGAAGGAACAGCAGACACCTTACCACTCTCTGAAAGCTGACTACGGGCCGCATTGGCAGCTTCCTGCAGCGTAAGGAAGTAGACGTTTACGAATTCGGTGGCCGCAAGTGCAGGCAGCGTTAAGCCTAACCAGCACAGTATCACGCCACCCAACAGGCGTTTCATGCAGCAAACTCCGGATGCGGCTCTTTCAGGCTGGCGGGATCTTCATGAATGATGATCTCGGCATCAGGAAATGCAGCCAATAGAGCTGCTTCCACAGCATCTGCGATGGCGTGCGCTTCAATAAGCATTAAGTGGTCATCAAGCTCAAGATGCAGCTGAATGAAGGTTGTCGTGCCCGATCTGCGGGTACGCAGATCATGCAAACCACGGGCATCCGGATGATTACGTACTATGGATTTGATCTGATCCCGCTCTTCTGAGGGCAGTTCCCGATCCATCAATAGATCGAGTGACTCTTTGGCAATCTCCCATGCGCTGTAGAGAATAAAAGCAGCAATCGCGATTGCGAAGAGCGGATCAAAACCCGGCCAGCCGTAGAAGGTTAATAGTAGCGCTACAACCACGCCGATGTTGACGAACAGATCGGTTTTATAATGCATGTGGTCGGCTTTGATGGCGGTGGAGTTGGTTTTGTTAATGACATATTTCTGGAACGTCAACAGTCCGAGCGTGGCGACAATGGAGACAATCATTACCCAGATACCTGTAGACATGGCTGTAACAGGTTCCGGATTGAACAGGTGAGAAACAGCTTCCAGCACGAGAAACAGTGCAGAGCCTGTAATAAAGGTGGCCTGCCCAAGACCTGAGAGTGCTTCTGCTTTGCCATGGCCAAAACGGTGTTCTTTGTCGGCTGGTGCCAGCGCATGATGAACGGCAAACAGATTCAGGATTGAAGCCAGTGCATCGAGGCATGAATCCATCAAGGTTGCCAGGATGCTGACAGAGCCAGTCATAAACCAGGCGACGAGTTTGATGATGATAAGGCTGATGGCGACGGTAGTGGATGCATAGGTCGCCATGCGCATGAGTTGGGCTTTATCGTGGTCTAGATCAGAGAACATGCTGCTATTGTGACAAAAATATCGTATCAATAAAGGTGTAATCTTTTTTGTTCTTCACGACGGGCATGACAATGGGCAGTTGCCCATTCATGATAAGCCCATGCGGCAAATCCATTCCCCCCATCAAAATGCGCGCCCTGACGGGGTAGTGATCGACCTTATTGTGTTGCACGCTATCAGTTTGCCGGCCGGGAAATTTGAATCGGACTATATTGAAGACCTGTTCATGGGGTGTCTGGATCATCATGCCCATCCATCTTTTGCGGATTTGGAGGGTTTGCAGGTTTCAGCCCATTTTCTGGTTGATCGAAGTGGTGACATTACCCAGTTCGTCGCAACCGATGATCGCGCATGGCATGCAGGAATCTCTGCGTGGCAGGGACGTGAGGGCTGCAATGATTTCGCTATAGGCATTGAAATGATCGGCGATGAAGAACAAACATTCACAGATTCCCAGTATCGGGAGACTGCACGTTTGTGTCGGGTGTTAATGCATCGTTATCCGGCTATTTCTACAGAATCTATCGTAGGGCATGAAGATATTGCACCGGGTCGCAAATGGGATCCCGGCAAACAATGGGACTGGCAGCACTTTCATCGATCACTGTCCCATATTCGCAAACTGGATATCAATCCGATCTGAATCAGGCGCAGGGAGAATATTGAGACCTGCTTGGTGTTGTGCGGTCAAAAATCTAGAATAACCGATTCATAAGTGCTCACCGCAGAGTACGCAAAGTTACGCAGAGGAAAACCATTCATTCAATGTGTCATGGCCAAGCGGTGATTCTTCTTCGCGTCTTTGGCGGTAAAAAAAACAGTTCTACTTAGATTGGGGGGCTACATAGCGGGGTGAAGCGCTATTCAGTTCAGAAGCATTTACTGCAGAGGAGAAACAACTCTTAATTTTGTCGGTTGAACAATCGCTTTATTTCCAATGCCTTTCTAGCTTTCCCTGCCAGCTTATTCCTTTCCATGGTTCTCTACTCTGCGTACTCTGCGGTGAAAAGGTTTTGAACTTGATTGTTATTGTGCTGAATAATTACGTGCTGCCTAAAACGAAACAGGCCGGCAATCCCTAAGAAGTACCGGCCTGAATACACACAGAAACACAGAGAGATTAAGCTTGTTGCGGTTGACCTACGACTTCTTCAGCAGAAGATGGTTCAGATTGAAGTTCTTCAATGCGGTAGCTTGATGGATCGGCTAGCAGTGTTGTAACGAGTTTATGGTTCATATCATGGCCGGTAAGTTCGCCTTCAAAGGCACCGACGATGGGGTAACCGGACAGAGATAGATCGCCCAGTGTATCGAGAATCTTATGGCGTACGCATTCATCTTCGTAACGCAAACCACCCTCATTAACGACACGGTGAGTATCTAAAACAATAGCATTTTCTAATGAGCCACCAAGTGCCAAGCCGGCTTTTTGCAAGGCTTCAACTTCGTGCAGGAAACCGAAGGTGCGGGCACGGGATATTTCACGGGTATAAGCCTGGCGTGAAAAATCAACGCTGACCTGGCGTTTACGTAGCAGTGGGTGATCATAATCTAACAAATATGAAATTTTGAATCCGGAGGAGGGGTAGAGCGCACAGCGTTTATCACCATCGACGACTTCAACGCGTTTAAGAATGCGTAAAACCTTTTTGGCAACGGACTGTTCATGAATACCGGCACATTGAATCAGGAATACAAAAGGAGCTGATGAACCATCCATAATAGGTACTTCAGCACCGCTGACTTCGATGCGTGCATTATCAACGCCAAGGCCAGCTAAAGCTGATAACAGATGCTCAACAGTGGATATTTGCGCATCACCCACGCCGATGGTGGTGCACAGACGTGTATCAGTGACATATTCTGCTTTGGCTGGGAATTCTATGCCCAGATCAGAGCGAATAAACGTAATACCACTGTTCTCTTCTGCTGGATGCAGAATAAGCTCAATTTTTCGGCCGGAATGAAGTCCAATACCACTACAGCGTATCGAATGATCCAGCGTTCTTTGTGCTATCATCAATGCCTCCTTCAATGGCTGACACAACAAATGCGTGTGCCGATCTTACCTGCAAAGCTTACAGGGCGTGTGTGAAATGCAGTGATTTGTATCACTAAATCAAATACTTAAGCCATAATACATCGATCAAGCGTCGCATTATGACACAAATACCCATAAAACAAAAATCATACCGTTATGCAATTCCAGCCCGCCATGGTTTCTCCTGACAACAGAGAAAAACCATGGCTGCGGAATTGTTAGTACGATCTACTGCTCTATCTTCCTCTAGTCAGCTTGTCTGCGCAGGAAGGTAGGAACCGCATACTCATCATCATTAAATCCAGCTTCTCCAAATGATTGAGGCTGTGCTTGTGATGCCGCTGGCTGTTGACTTTGCACATGCTGGCTGGGCATATGCTGTGTTGGAGCTGGAGCAACGGGTTGAATGTTTGGCATGCGCTGTACCGCTGCTGCAGGTTCACGTTGTTCGATGCTGGCAAGTTGGATAGCTGATTCACCAGACAGACCGGTTGCAACTACGGTAACACGGATGCTGTCATCCGCTTCCTGATCATAGACCATACCGCAAATGATGTTGGCATCTTCGTCAGCCATATTATGAATGATCGAAACCGCTTCATCATACTCAGCCAGTGTCATGTCTTCATTGCCGGTAACATTTACCAGAATGCCCTGAGCGCCATGAATATCGATATCTTCGAGTAGCGGGGAAGAGATCGCACGTTCCGCCGCTTCAATGGCACGGCTTTCACCAGATGCAAAACCGGAGCCCATCATAGCTACACCACGTGTTTCACTCATGACTGCTTTCACATCGGCGAAATCCACATTCATGTAACCGGTGTGGGTAATCAACTCTGCAATACCACGCACGGCTTGCAACAGTACGTCATCAGCTTTTCTGAATGCTTCCAGCATGCTGGTGTTTTTACCAACCGCACCAATCAATTTTTGGTTTGGAATAGTGATTAATGTGTCGACAGATTTACGCAGTTCCGCGATACCTGCATCAGCCTGTTTCATACGACGTTTGCCTTCAAAACTGAATGGTTTGGTCACAACCGCAACGGTCAAAATACCCATTTCGCGTGCGACTTCTGCAATGATTGGAGCAGCACCAGTACCGGTGCCGCCACCCATACCAGCGGTAATGAATACCATGTCGGTATCAGTTAGGAAGTCACCCATACGTT
>JAJFLF010000247.1 GCA_021772845.1 Mariprofundus sp. | reverse complement strand
CCATATTTGCCTGGATGCTTTTTTGTGGAATGATTACTGGCAGACTTTCAACCTTATAGACATAACCACCAATGTTTGAGACTATAAAAAACAGTAATCCCAAGGTAAATATCAGCTTTTTAGTTAGCACATTTCTCTCCTAGTTCCATTCTTTCAAAACATACAGGCCATAACCTTTTATAAACAAGGCAGGGGATTTCTCCCCCACCTTTTATTTATAAATACGCAACACGTATTCGCCTCTATTTAGATTTAAACTCACATTGACATAGCTTACGCACATGTTTCACGAGATCAGTTATTTCAGCATCAGTTAACAGCGATTTCCAGCCCGGCATCAAAGCTGATTTATCAATTGCCACAACACCGTCTTAAATCACCTTGAACAGCTCAGCATCTGATCTGGCCTGCATGTACTTACCATTACTATGGTTACGGGCAGGCACAGCCATATCACGAGAGTTTATACCACTACCATGACCAGAAATACCATGGCACTGCATACAGTAGAGACGGTAGTTTTTAGCTGCCGATTCAATACCTTCCTCTTCGCTGAATACTGGTATCTCACCACCACCACTCTGATCAGCCACTGACTCTTCACTTTGGCTGGCTACCACCTCAACGCCTCCTGAAAGAGAAATAATATAGTTCACCAGTTTCTGTAACTCTTCTTCAGTGAGATCGCGTTTTGGCATATATGTTTTGTGATTCCACGAGTTTGGATCGCGGGTAAAACTAAGCATATATTCCGGGGTCAAACGCTTACCTGCAGTGTGCAACTCAGGACCTGACAGACCACCAAAATCGGGTGCGATGCGGTGACAAGCCATACAGCCATTGCCTTTATCAAACAACAGTTCACCAGCAGAGCCTGCTGTAATCGATGGATCCAGCTTTTCAGCTCTAATCAAAGCAGTTTTTGTTCGTTTAGCTGACAGCACAGACGCAACATGGCCCGCTTCTACTGCACTTAAGCGCACATGTTCTGGAAATGATGTCGTACGTATCATGTCCCTACGTTTACCTGACTCAACATGATCCAGGTAAAACATCCCAGATGGGCGAACCTGTTTAGGGTTTTGCAACCACTCTTTCAACCAGCTTTGATTATACTTATTGCCAGCGAAATAGAGCGCAGGACCTTTACGCCAGAGCCCTACAGTTTCAGGCCCTGGTTTGCCAGTCATGTCATGACAGGAAGCACATGCTTTCTTGTCCATCACTTTCAAGCCCGCTGCACTGTCTGCAAATGCTGATGTACTAAACAGCAATGCAAAGGCTGTGCAAGCAACTGATAAAGGCTGTGCAAGCAACTGATAAAGGCGAGTCAGATATTTCATTTTTAGTGACCTCTACGCCTGGTTTTAGTCTTCGTGCCCTTGAATCCGTCATGTTCAAACAGACCATAAGTACCTTTTTTCAAAGATTCTTGATAGAAAAAGTTGTCATCATATTTGATGTTTTTCAATAGATACCAGTCATCCATTGGCGTTCCTTCATATTCCTGCACTGTAATTGGACCACCTGGGAATTTACCACGTGCAGTCACATGTTTATCAACATGGTCATGGAAGATAAAACGGCCCTCTTTATGATCAGCTTTATAGATTGCATCATAACGTTCACCTGGACCAAACATAATCGTTTCAGACATATATGGCGAAGCCAGAGGCAGACCATCTTTATGGGTTACAGTCCAGTCATGACCATGGATATGCATGGAGTGAATTGCACCACCAGCGCCATACAGACGAATACGCACTACATCACCGGTCTTAATACGAAGCGGTTGAGTATTTGGGAATGACCGACCATTCACAGAGAAGTAATCTTCTGTATCGTAAGGCGTTGAGCCTGTACCATATTTATCAGCATTAGCTGACTCCCATGTAGACATCATCATGATCACATCTTTGGTCACTGTCTTTTCCAGAGCTGTAGGATTGGTAGGATCAATAATTACCGGCCCCCACATGCCACGAATACCAACATGCTCATTCACATTCACATGGCAGTGATACCACAGAGAACCCGGGCGATCTGCTTTCATTTTGTAAGTATATGTTGCACCCGGTTTAATCGGCTCCTGGGTTACGCCGGGCACACCATCGCTGCGCCACGTACCTTTCATATGAAAACCATGCCAATGCACTGTATGCGGAAGTGTTGTGTTATTGGTTACATGAATAATCAGATCATCACCCTGTTTAGCGCGAATGAGCGGACCAGGAACCTGGCTGTTAAATGCAAACACCTTGTAATTCAAATCCGGAGCCACTGCCAATGACACCTCGTCAATCGACATATTCATCTCACGTGTTGCCGCCTGCGCTGTCATCGCTGTAAACAGCCCGCCGATCACCAGTGACATAGCTAAAAATAACCTTAATACCCTCATTATCTGTCCTCCTCGTTTTTTTAAAATACTGCGCATACACGCACGTTCTTATTAAACCTACACAAATGGATCGGTGTAAATATCCGACATTGATGCACCTGCCATAAAGCACGTCTGTTTCAATCCATTCACAATCTCAGGATCACCACACACATATATCCTCCAACCAGCAAGCTGCGGCACAGCCGCCTGTACAAGTTGTTGAATATCGCCCTGCTGGCCTCCCTCCGGCACATCACCATGCAATACGCAGGGGATATAGTGCACGTTTTCATGCTGTTTTGCCAGAGCATTTAACGCATCGACATAATACAAACCCTGTTTTGCCAAGCTGGCATGAAACAGATGGATGTCACCACGATGACCATGCTGCAGTGCATCACGCACAATGCCGTAGAGCGGAGCAAGCCCTGTGCCAACACCAACCATCAGTAAGGATTGGTCTAAATCTCTTTCCGTATAAAAACAATCGCCAGCAGGACCATCCAAACTCAACCTGCCACCAACTTGTAGCGTCTCGTGCAAAAAACCACTCATCTGCCCATCAGGCACACGTTTCACATGCAGCTCTAATGACGCATCTTCAGGCAGACTTGCTAAGGAATAACTGCGCACCAAATCAGTATCAGGATGTTTTAGATTAACAAACTGACCAGCAAAATATTCTATCTTCTCATCACACTGAAAGCGCAAACGCATCACAGACTCATTCAACATCTGCTTTTCGATCACGGTAATGCCAACACTACCTTTCGACACATCAGCAATGGCCAGTTCCATATCTTCTTCAGGTTTACAGATACATGTCAAAAAATAGCCTTGAGCTGCTAATGTATCTTTCAAGCCTTTTTGGGATTCAACTGGAGGTTTGCCTTTAACTGCTTTGGTGAGACATGTTTGACACACACCCTGCCCACATGCCGAAGGAACAAGCACGCCATGCCGAGTCAGACTCTCAAGGATAGTTTCACCTTGATGACAATCATAATCATGACCATCAAATGTAATCATCGGCATAGCACACTCTCTTTTATGAAGCTTTTTTTATTTAACGATTAAGCACGTCATCACGGACGCTGTCTGCAATAGCAATAATCTCTGCAACCTTGGCCTCACCAACACCCAGCTCTGCCAGTGTTGAACGCAAATGCGCCAACACATGTTCAAAGTGAGAATCATTCAGACCCATTTTTTCAACCAGATGTTTGTGACCCTCACGCATATCCATACCGGTGTAATTATTAGGGCCACCAAAGACCATGGTCAAAAAGGCTTTCTGCTTAGCTGCCTGCCTGGTCATATCGGTGCCTTCAAAGAACACTTTGATGTAAGCATCAGAGAGCACGCGGCGATAAAAGATATTCACGGCAGCATCAATAGCAGCAGCGCCACCTAACTGATCGTACAGGCTTTTCTCAGCAGGTGCTTTTAGCTCATCTTCATCGGGGCGCGCTTTATCTGCAACATTTGCCAATAACAGTGGTGCAAGCACCCCCAGCACAACAAACAAAATAAACGGGTAGATAAATGCTGTTAATTGCTGTTCCATTTAAAAGACCCCTTATCTATTCAACACATCATCGCGAACACTGTCTGCAATGTTGATGATTTCCTGAATCTTATCACTGCCGACACCCAGCTCAGCCAATGTTGAACGCAAATGTGCCAACACATGTTCAAAGTGCGTATCATTCAAACCCATTTTTTCTACCAGATGTTTATGACCAACACGCATGTCCATACCGGTATAATTATTCGGACCACCAAAGACCATGGTCAAAAAGGCTTTCTGCTTACCAGCCTGTTTTTCCATATCAATACCTTCAAAGAAACGTTTGATATAGGCATCACTCAATACTCTACGGTAAAAAATCCCTACTGCTGCATCAATGGAAGCTTCGCCGCCCAACTCATCATATAAACTCATTAAAAACTCCTCCGGTACTTTGATATTATGGTGTTATAATATATACATATTATTGTACTCAGGCGATCCGCAAAGAAAGCTTTAATCCTACCCTGTGATCAAGAATTCACCTGAGATTGGAGAAATATGATGATCATCCCAAAAGATGTCAACAGAATATATTTTCTAATTTCAAAAGGTGTCATTAGAATATATTTTTTAATTGCTTATCACTATTACCTATCTATACTCCACTCATGCATTTAACTCGATATACAGATTATTCCTTACGTGTATTAATATATTTGGGCGCTCATCCCGGCAAACGGGCCACCATCTCTCAAATCACAGATCACTTTGGCATCTCCCGTAATCATCTGGTTAAAGTAGTGCACAATTTAGCGCAACTGGGATATATCATAACCACGCGCGGCAAGTCCGGCGGCATGGTTTTAGCCATGGAACCAGAGAAGATCAATCTGTCTGCCGTGGTTCAACGTATAGAACCACACCTGGACCTGCTGGAATGCTTTGACAACCAAAGCAACACATGCCCGATCGCAATGCAGTGCAAATTAAAAGGTGTTTTCTTTCAGGCCAAACGCAGCTTTATGGGCGTACTGAACAACTACACATTAGCCGACATACTGGTATCTGAAGACACTCAGCCGGCCCCATCTCTTTCGGAACACATTATCCCGATCACTCTACACTCAAACAATTAAACACTTTTTCCGCAACACTTCTCAGCGCAAGCGCCACGTAAACATCTAGATTAAACGACATTCAGCTTGCTCCCCAAGAGTGAATGTTTAGCGTGCCGTGTTTGAAAAAGACAACCATCGCAATCCAGAGAGAATATTATGCTGTCCAAAATCACCCAACACCTCGAACCCCGCCACTTCGGCCTGCTTGCT
>JAJFLF010000246.1 GCA_021772845.1 Mariprofundus sp. | reverse complement strand
CCAGCAGATCATCATCTTCAAACAGGACCTGTGGTTCATCGTCTCCTACAGTCGCTTGCGCCTGCCCAAAGTCAGGTTCTGGCTCTACCTGCAAACCTCGCAACATGAATGGTAATATCGGATGACATTTCCCCCGACAGGCTGGATAAAACTGACCATGATGGCGGATACCACTGGAGGGCGATGCACCCCACCAGAATTCAGCCAACGCCAAAGGGTAGAGGCCATGTTGATGGGCATATTGAATCAGTTTGGGACCGGCACAATCCCCTGCCCCTGCCGGTGGCATACCTTCAAAGAAGTCGGTCATGGGGCGTGTCTCACCCAGATGATTCTTCAACACATAAGTCTCAAACACACGTCTGTGCAGGATACGTGATTTTTCAGTGCGCGTGGTCTTGATTGTGATGATCTGCGCTTCTATATCGTCCAGCTGATTCTGTAGTACCTGCAGTTTTTCTGCCCATGCAAGCGATGCATTGGTGGCTTCACGCTTATGGTGCTGACTGGCCAGAGCCAGAGCAGCTATCGCTGTTTCCCGTTTAGCATCACTCAAGTCATCCTGAGCCTGCAAAGTCTGGCGTTGTTGTTTACGCTCCGCTTTAGCATCTCGGTGTCGCTGTTTCAGTGCGGCCATATCCTGATCGCGCGCTGTCACCAGCCCTTCGACCTGTTCAGCTAGCTCAGCGCGCTCTGGGGATGTTTCCAGTGCCTGCAATTGCCCCGTCAGATCAGCCAACTGATCATTACCATCGGACAAAAATGCATCATGGCCTGCCTGATCATACACCTGCGGTACAAAGCCCGGCATAATCCATTGACCATTCATCATGGCTGAAAATCCGCTCAGATAACCGATCTCACCATGCGGGTCGCGCACCACCAGCACTCCGAACATCTTGCCACCATTGGGCGAAAAGAAATCACGCGGCAGATCCGTTGCAGTAGCCAACCGCTTCTGCAACATCAGGCAGGCTTTTTCTGCCAATGGATGCGGTGCATTGGAGAACGGACTGGGCATCATCGCCGGAATCTCATGCGCTGCAGGAGCCGTCGGAAAATAGCTCACTAAGGCATTGCGATCACTCATGCTCTAGCCGTCACCGCCTCTGTTTCAATCGAACTGGCATCAATCGCGTCATAGGCGGCTTGATCTGATGCATCGACCGAACGATCCTTAGCCAACAACATATAGACCGCAGGCACCACAAACAGCGTAAAGACCGTACCGATGGAGAGGCCTGTACAGATCACCAGCCCCATCGAATAGCGCCCTGCCGCCCCTGCACCACTGGCCATGACCAGTGGAATCACACCGAGTACCATCGCAGCCGTAGTCATCAGGATTGGGCGCAGACGCACAGACGACGCTTCAATAATCGCATCCAGCTTCGATCTGCCTGCCAACTGCAACTCATTGGCAAACTGCACCATCAAAATTCCGTGTTTACTGATCAAGCCCATCAAGGTGACCAGCCCCACCTGAGTATAAATATTGATCGTAGCCAAACCCAGATTAATAAATAGCAGTGCCCCCAATAGTGCCAATGGTACGGAGACCAGAATCACCAATGGATCACGGAAACTATTGAACTGGATCGAGAGTGCTAAAAAAACAATCACAATGGCAAACAGCATGGTATAAACAAAACCACCCGACTCCTGCATATACTGACGTGACGGGCCTGCATAATCGGCTGTGTAGCCGCTCGGTGCTTCCTGATTCAATGTATTGAGCATGAAATCAAGCACCTGCTGCTGCGATACACCGGGTGCGTAAACACCCTGAATGGTGGCTGAGTTAAGCTGCTGGAATCGGTTGATCGATTCAGGCACCACTTCATACGCGATCGATGCCACCGTTGATGCAGGGATCATCGCTCCTGTTGGTGTACGAATATAATAATCGAGTACCTGCTCAGGATTCAAACGATGCTCCTGTGCTACCTGCGGCATCACCCGATACGAACGCCCGCCGATGGAGAAGTAGTTCACATAACCACCGCCCAGCGCTGAACCCAACGCCGCACCGACATCCTGCTGACTCAAACCAAGATCTGTAACCATATCCTTATCCACCACCAGTGTGGATTGCGGTTTATCGATTTTCAGATCGGAATCGATGAAAAAGAACATACCACTGGCCTGTGCTTTCGCCACCACGCGGCCGACAATCTCATTGAGGTTTTCAAAGGACTCGGTCGTTTTGATAACAAACTGCAGTGGTAGACCGCCTGAGCCCGGCAGGGCCGGAAACTGGAAGGCGGCAACATGGGCACCGGCAATGGTATTCCACTTCTGCTGCAACTCCATCTGTAGCTGCGCAGCACTCTTGGTGCGCTCTTCCCACGGTTTGAAAATCACACCACCAATGCCCTGATTGATCGTCGGCATACCGGTAAGCTGAAACATCTGATCATATTCAGGTAGTTCAGCCGCCAGTTTATAAGCCTGATCGGCATACACACTCATCTGCTGGGCAGTGGCATTGGGTGCTCCGGCCACATGCGCCAATACAATGCCCTGATCCTCCTGCGGCGCGAGTTCAGCCTTGGATGTGGCAAAGAGATAGACCACACCAACAAGCAGCAACAGTCCCATCACCACCATCACCGGCCATGTCTCCAGTGTGCCCGTTAATCGGCGCTGATATGCCCCGTGCAGACGTGAAAACTGGCGATCAATAAATAGTACCAGACTACCCTGGTGCTGAGATGGTTTGAACATCTTGGATGTCATCATCGGAGAGAGGGTCAGCGCCACGATACCGGATATGGTGACTGCTCCTGCCAGTGTAAACGCGAACTCAGAAAACAGTGCGCCGGTAAGCCCACCCTGAAAACCGATCGGTACATAGGCTGCAATCAACACCACGGTCATGGCGATAATCGGACCTCCGAGTTCACGGGCAGCCAGAATCGCTGCTTCAAACGGAGATTTGCCTTCTTGATGCATATGGCGGTCAACATTTTCCACCACAATAATCGCATCATCTACTACCAGACCAATGGCCAGCACCAATGAGAGCAGTGTGAGCAGATTAATCGTATAACCGAGTGTCTGCATGATAAAAAAGGCACCGATCAAGGAGAGCGGAATCGCTACCAACGGCACAACCACAGCACGCCAGTTACCCAGGAAGATGAACACAACAAAGGCTACGATCAGCAGTGCTTCGACCAGTGTTTTGATTACTTCATCAATCGAGCTTTCGATAAACTTGGTACCGTCATACACCACCTTGCCGGTCAAACCATTGGGCATCTGTGCAACAATGGCCGGAAATGCCTGACGCACACGCTCAACCACTTCCAGCACATTGGCATCGGGCGCAACTTTCACACCGATAAATACCGATTTTTCACCATCAAAAGCGGTGGTAAGATTATAATCTTCAGCACCGAGCACCACATTGGCAATATCTTCCAGGCGTACAATCGCA
>JAJFLF010000245.1 GCA_021772845.1 Mariprofundus sp. | reverse complement strand
CTTCATCATTAAGAAAAGGGACAATGCTGGTATTCACCCAATAATAGTTGCCATTTTTTTTCACATTACGAATCACGCCATGCCAGCTTTGACCACTTGCAATCATTCGCCACATCTCTGTGAAAAACTCTTTCGGGTGATAATCAGAATTCAATATGCGATGATTTTCACCTATAACTTCGGCTTTGGAATAACCACTGATTTCGCAAAACTTATCATTGGCATAAGTGATATCACCCCGCTGATTAGCAATGGTAACAATGGCATATTCATCCAGTGCCGATTGCTGTGCATCTACCAGACCAAGTGCTTTTCGTAACTTATCGGCAATTTGTCCCTGTTGCCATATTATCCACGTAATATATCCAGCCAGAAGCAAGGCAAGGGCAATCAGACCAAGTTGATAGAGGCGCAAGTTGGCAACACCTGTTTCGAGATCTGCTTCCAGAGCTTTATTGACAACTCTGGTCTGTTTGAACACTCCGGTCTTGTGGAACATTGCAATCGCGCTCACTACGCTCTGATTGCGAACAAGGATAAGTTCAACATGTCGCTGTATAGTTTGATTGAGAGCCAGACGCTTCATGCGTGCTTTAATGGAATTGATACGTTGTTGATCAGAGTCCCGCAGATAATTCAATACGTCTCGATGCAGCGCATATAGTTCACTGGATAAGTGAGGGGACTTATCAACAGCCATTGCTATCGAGCGAGGCAGAAAACGAAGAGAATTACTCAATATAGCCTGATCAGCCATAAAGCCTTCAACTGCGAACTCTTGAGCAATAATGACCTGACTGAGCTCTAAACTCTCATTGATAATCTCTGCTGGAATGATCTTTTGCAGTGATTGATCTGCTTTTGAGATGGCCCAATATGCATATTTTAAGGTGTCAAAGTGGACAAGTTCTCCACTACGAATCTTCAACATGTCACGTTCAATCAAGCTTTGTTGATATTCAATATCGTTTAATAAATGTTGTGCTTTTTTCATACCATCCACGTCTACTGAGCGTGACTGCAGAAATACAAAAGCCAGCAACACAGACAAACAGAAGATAATAATGATGGGCCGTAGCAACCAATTCACGACTAATTGCCCCTGTCCAGCTTGTGATGTTCTCCTCGTAAGGTAGCCAGGAAAGCGATGATTGATGCAATCTCAGCATCAGAAATGGAGAGACCGAGCTGATATTTCCCCATATCACGAATTGCATCTTCCAGTGTTTTTGCTTTCCCATCATGAAAATATGGAGCGGTCAATGTCACCATCCTTAACGATGGTACCTTAAATCGATGTATGTCTGTGACCTTTCCGGTCACATTAAAGCGGCCATAATCATGTTTTCCCTCATGATCATATGAAGCAAAATAATCAGCCATAACACCCATCGACTGATACAGGTTGCCCCCTACATTTTCACCTTGGTGACAAGCCACACAACCAAAACCTTTAAACAGCGCATAGCCTTTCTTTTCTTCATCATTGATCGCCCTCTCATCACCCAACAGATATTGATCAAATCTGGAATTAAGCGTTATTAAACTGCGCTCGAACTCTGCAATAGCATTTTTTACCGATTGCTCGCTGATGCCCTCGTCGTATAACTTATCAAAGGCTGTTTTATACGATTTATCGGCATGAAGTAGTGTAATCACAGCTGGCCAGTTGGAGCCCATTTCAGCTTCAGCATGCAGAGGTCCATCAATCTGATCTTCCAGTGTTTTTGCACGTCCATCCCAAAATTGGGCAATATTAAGCGCAGCATTATAGACTGTGGGAGAATTCATCACCCCCTTGTTTCCACCAATGCCAAAGGAGGTGGGCAAACCATCAGCGCCACCTTCAGATAGAATATGACAATGAGCACAGCTGATGCTCTGATCAGCAGACAAACGTGTTTCATGGAACAGGCGTTCTCCCAGCGCCACTTTTTCAGCATCTACGACGATACTGTTTAGAGGTCTTATAGGTTCATGACGAAGTCCATTGCCCGATGAGGAGGCCCAGGCTGCAGTCATGAGCAGAGATCCGCAGAATATCAGCAATAGTGATCTTATTATCATTTGAGAGAAGATAAAGTAAGGTGTGAAAAAATTCTACTATAAAAGCAACTTAGAATGGGTTTCTTCACCTATTCTCCATAAAGCAGGCTTGGATTTGTTTGCCACAAGATGGACCAGCCTGACTCTCTGCGTTCAAGGCAAACAACACCGCCATTGCGAAAGTGAATCGCTTCACGCTGTGGATCACCACAGACCAGCAATCCAGCCAGGCGCTGCATATAGGGCAGATGACCAACCAGCATCACATCATTATTCATCGAAGCCAGATGTGCAGACCATGTGGAGGGATCATCATTGGGACCGAGTTCAAGCGCCTGTTCGCAGTTCAAACCACCCCAGGCTTTAGAAAATATCGAAGCGGTCTGCTCCGCTCTGAGCTTGTCACTGTGCAGAATGCGAACGGGTGTTGGTTTCTCAAACAGACTTAAAAATTTGGCTGTGCATGTGACATCTTCATATCCCTGAGCAGACAACGGGCGTGTTGCATCTTCACGTGTCTCTTTCGCCAAACCGTGCTGAACCAGATATACCCGCATGAAGAGCTCCTATGATATGTCGAACAATTGATGACCTAGGTCTGAGATTACGTCAGCATACGGCGCCCTACAAGCACTTCAGGAGAGTCGGCATGGTTAGCATCAAAACAGAGAAAGATATCGAGGCGATGCGGCCTGCATGCCATCATGCAGCCGATACACTGGTCATGATTGAGCCTTATATTAAAGCAGGCATTACAACCGATGATATCAATGATCTGGTGCATGAATTTACCATCAAAGCCGGTGGCACCCCTGCCCCGCTGAATTATCATGGATTCCCTAAATCGGTCTGCACCTCGGTGAACCATGTTGTGTGCCATGGCATCCCTGCCAATAAAAAACTCAACGATGGTGATATCGTGAATGTTGATGTCACTACGATTATGAATGGCTGGCACGGTGATACGAGCAAAACGATTTCTGTTGGTGCGCCTAAAATCAAAGCTGAGAAAGTGGTGGAAACAGCGCGCAAGGCCTTGCAGCTTGGCATCGCACAAGTGCGTCCAGGTGCAACCTTAGGCGATATTGGCCACGCTATTCAGAACTATGTAGAAGGCGAACGCATGTCGGTTGTGCGTGAGTACTGTGGACACGGCATTGGCCGTGTATTTCATGAAGATCCTCAAGTACTGCATTACGGTAAACCGGATACCGGCATGACACTTAAAAAGGGCATGGTGTTTACCATCGAACCTATGATCAATATGGGAAAACCCGATTTGAAAATTCTTTCCGACAAATGGACTGCAGTGACTGAAGACAGCAGTCTTTCCGCGCAATTTGAACACACACTCTGCGTTACCGATTCGGGTGTGGAAGTGATGACCCGTCTCGAGGGTCGAACCCCATTCTAA
>JAJFLF010000244.1 GCA_021772845.1 Mariprofundus sp. | reverse complement strand
GGGAATTAATCGACGGCGAATGTTGTTCTCTCCAGCATGGCTGCAATTTCAGTGACTGCCATGGCGTAATTAAAGGAAGGGTTGTATCGCATGATGACCTTGAAATTGTAGTGCACCAGCGCTAGCTGCATACCCTGTTTTGTTTTCATTTCGATGATACTGACTTTATCACTATCGAGCCAGGGTTGTGGAATGTTGTTAAATATCTCAGGCATTGATTGGCGTAGATCTGCCAGTGTCACCCAGTGCTTTAATTTTCCTTTTGATCTTTTTTTCCATTCAGCTGTGAGTTTGCTTCCGATCGGAAGCCAGTAGGCCGAAGGGCGATTGTGTTGCCAACGGTGTTTTTTAAAATAATTGGCTACACTGGCAATGATGTCTGGAGTGGAATGAAACACATCACGGATGCCGTCACCATCTTCATCAACCGCAAAATCGCGGAACGAGGTTGGAATAAATTGAATAGCACCAAAAGCACCAGCGTATGAACCTTTTAGCGCGTTCAGTTTGATGTTGTCCTGGCGACTGATTTCAATGATAGCACCGAGCTGTTTACGAAAGAAATTGGCGCGACGCGGGAAGCCGGTAGATAAAGTATAGAGTGAATCAAGCACAGGGCGTTTACCGGTGGCGACGCCGAAACGTGTTTCAATGCCAAGGATAGCAGCAATGATGACAGCATTGACCTGATATTTTTCTTCGATTTGGGTGAAAATATCCCGATGTTTGTGCAGATAGCTGCGGCCTCTCTCCTGCATGCTCGGTATAATAAATAGTGGACGATATTTCACATAGGGTTGCGCTTCCCATTGACCATTCATGCGTTTAATGATCTTTGGGTGAAATTTGGCCTGCTCCATAATGGCGCGGATTTCATGCCCTGAAACGTTGATTTCGGAGGCCAGTAAAATGTTTAATTCTTCACGGCTGACGTGTTGGGTGCCATCGGGTTTGTTGTTGGCGGCATCGGCCAACATTGGCATAAACAGAGCTATACATGCAACTAGCATGAACTGTAATCGTTGTTGGAAAGTGATGTGTTTGAAAATGGTCAAAGGTCTACCGCAATTATTCATGGCCGAACCTTAACGGTGGATGCGTGTGACAGAAAGTAAAAGAAAAAAATGATGCTTAAAGTCTGGCTATATTATGTTTTTTTACTCTCTGTTTATCACGGCAGTTGGATAACCCAATGTCACACACTATATAGTTATATGGATAAATGCAGTTGGGGTCATTTTATCATATCTTGATAGTTCCCAAATAAGTCCTACGCTGGCATAGTGCGCCGCGCTTCAGAAGGACTGTCATCCATCAGGTTGTTTATAAAACTGATAGGCATGCACTCTCAACGTTTCTATTTTAATTATTGTGGGGAAAATTCATGAACAAGCTATATTTGCTTGCAGCGATGACTGCGGCTTTTGGGGTGTCAGCTGCCCATGCAGGTGTTATTACTTCGGCAGGTTCCACTACAGTGCAGCCAGCCATGAAGGCATGTGCAAAAGTGTATAAAAAGAGCCATGCTGATGTCCATATTGTGATCGCCGGTGGCGGTTCCAGTAAAGGTGTGAAAACTGTTGCCAAGGGAAAAGTTGATATCGGCCGTGCTTCTCGTAACGTGAAAGTGAAAGAGAGCAAAAAGTATCCTGATGTAAAAAGCTATAAGATTGCTACTGATGGTGTCGTGCTTGTGGTTAATGCAGACAATGCCCTTTCAAACCTGACTTCGGTCCAGGTAGAGCAGCTCTTTAAAGGTGAAGTAGCCAACTGGAGTGCTGTAGGTGGTTCTGATGGAGCAGTCAGCCTGATTTCCTTGGGCTCTGATCATGGCACCTATGAGTTGTTTACCAAAAAGTTCCATCTGAAAGGTGTAGAAGCAGATGGCACTGTCACCTTTGATAAAGGTCAGGCCTGGGTTGCGTTTTCACAGAACGTTGCACTGAAAAAAGTAGCTCATGATGCCAATGCGGTTACATTCGCATCGGTTGGTGTAGCCAACGATTATGCTACTGGTGGCAAGGTGAAAGTACTTACACTTGATGGTATTGAAGCGACATCTGAAAATGTGGTTTCTGGCACATACACCGTATCGCGTCCTCTGTTGCTGCTGAGTAAAGGCGAGCCAATAGGCGAAGCAAAAGATTTCATCACTTTTATGCAGGGTGCTGAGTGTCAGGCGATTGTGAAAGGTGTGGGTTATATCCCGGTCAAATAATAACGGCCAGTTCAATACTAACTGTTATATAAATATAGGAGATTTAGATGCGTTATATGTTTTGTATGCTGATGGCTTCAGTCATAAGTATTGTGAGTACAACGGCTCAGGCTGATGAGAGTTCAAGGTCGTTGGATTTCATTATTTTTGAGAAGTCAAAAGCCGGTTTTGAGTATGATCCGATTGTGTTCGGAGGCTTTGCCAAGCTTATTCGCGCCATGGATGGAGCGCAGGTGGCGCTGTTGTCGCATACTGCAAAGTCTTTGAGTGGTGATGTGATTAACCTTCAGCAGGATATTTTGCAAGAGGGTACAAAAGGTGAATTTGAAGATGTCGGTGTGAACTGTCAACTTACGTTTACTTATGATGGCCCAGTAGATGATGTGGAATACCATATCGCTGGAGATTGTCAGATTCATGGTAATTTCAATGGTGAGTCCATAAAGTTGAAAGCACACGTGCCAACAACCGATCTTGCTGATTCAGCGAAGACCGGTGATATCTGGATCGAAGTGTATGAAGATAAAAAATCAGGTGTTGCGTTTTATGCAAGCGTAAGCAAACACTGAGAGCGTTTATCTAGTTAAAATTCTTTATTCATTAAAGGTCAGACATGCATCGCATGCCTGGCCTTTTTTTTGTAGTAATTGACGTTATTTATCGTTAAAACCCAGTTTTTATTAGTCTATTCAGCCAATTGTATTAATCCACGTATGGCTTCAATACGACGTTCTTTCAGGCATGTTTTGAGCATGACATCATTATCTTTTAACTGATCCCGAGAACACTCTTTATGCCATAAATGCAGTACTGGCTCTCCACGTAAATTACGCCGTCTAAGCCCATCATGCAGCAGTCTGGCTGTGAGATCAGAATCTTCCCGACCCCAACCCTCAAATTGTTCATCAAAGCCATTGATGCGAATCAATGCCTCTGTCGGGCAGGAGAGGTGACAGCCCCGAATGCCTTCCAATTGATCATTGGCTGCAGATAATCTGGCCTGCAAAAGCAGAGGGAGGAGGCGGTTGATGTTGCCTTTCATGCGCTGTTGCAGCCACCAGCTGAACGGCTTGTTGGTGTGCATGGTAGGGCGCTTGCACAGTCTTTTTGTCCATTTTTTAGAAACCAGCACTCTGCTGCCACTGATGAAATACTTTTTACCTGCCAGACGGCGGTGTGC
>JAJFLF010000243.1 GCA_021772845.1 Mariprofundus sp. | reverse complement strand
AATGATAACATTATAACGCTCACGTGCAGTTTTCATCACGCGCGTTGCAAACTCAGGACGATCCATTAACACTTTACAGAAGTCACGCTTCTCCATGATATAGAGAGCACAATATGTATTGGCGCGTACGGTGGCTTTGCGTGTTTGCGACATCAGCAGACTTAATTCACCAAACACCTGCCCTCTTTCCAATGTCGATATAAGTTCACCATTGGCTTTGATGATATCAACACTACCCGTCTCAATAATATAAAATTCATTTCCTTCACTACCATAGGTAACAATATCATCGTCTGCATTGAATACGATCGGCTTGAGCATCATGGCAAATGCCTGCAACATCCTTTCACCACTACCCTCAAACATAGGCACGCATGCCAGTGCCTTTTTCGGCGTACGCGCCAGCCAACGCCGATGTGTAGGGCTCAGCAGTTCAAATGAAGCTTTGGGCCCCCAGGATCCAAACGGATAGTTCGGGAAATCCGCTGCTTTTTCACGGCTCCACACCTCCTGAACCGGCTGCACAATAGACCAGGCCATCTCCACCAGGTCTGAACGTGAAAACAGCGAAGCATCGCCATGCATACAATCATGCAGCATGGTTTCATAACCCGTACCCGGATTTGCAATAAAGGCATCATCATATTCAAAATGCATATTTACTTTGCGCATCTGCATTGCAGGCCCGGGGCGTTTAGCCTGAAAACGCAGTTCGATACCCTCATTAGGTTGCACACGAAATACCAGTTGATTAGCTTCCAACTGAGAAGCAGCAGGCGTACCTTTGAAAGTAAAGGCCGGAGCACGACGAAATTGCACTACAATTTCGGTGGATTTGCTGCTCAACGCCTTGCCTGAGCGTATAAACACAGGCACGCCATGCCAGCGCCAGTTATCAATATGCAATTTTAATGCGCCATAGGTTTCAGTATTGGACTCAGGATCAACCATGTGCTCCTGACGATAAGCTTTGGCTTCTGATCCATCAGGTAGTGTTGCCACATCATATTGGCCACGCACTGCATGTGTATGCACATCTTCATGTTTCATGATGCGCACTGCACTCAACAGTTTATACTTTTCATTACGAATCGCTTCCGCATCAAATGATGTCGGTGGTTCCATGCACAAATATGACATGATTTGAAACAGATGGTTCTGAATCATATCCCGAAGCACACCTGATTTATCGTAATATCCACCCCGCCATTCAACCCCTACTTTTTCCGTTGCAGTGATCTGAATGTGATCAATTTGGGTGCGATTCCATAAGGGTTCGAACATCCCATTGCCAAAACGGAATGCGAGCAGATTCTGCACTGTCTCTTTTCCCAGATAGTGATCGATACGATAGACCTGACTCTCTTTCCAATAGTTAAGTATTTCAGCATTTAACGCTTTCGCAGATGCTAGATCCGAACCAAAAGGCTTCTCAACGATGATACGACGCCAGCCATTACCTTCATCATTTAAGCCGGTTACCTGCAAACGCGATGAGATCATGCCGAATACAGATGGTGGCGTTGCCATATAAAACAACACATTGCCGTCCAAATGGTGACGCTCATTCAATGTCTGTATCTCGGATTGAAGTTGTTCAAAATCATCGGCAACGTCAAAACGACCGCTGAAATAATGGAGTTTTTCACAAAAAGCAGACCAGAGCGTATCATCAAAATCTTCTCTTCGTGAAAACTCATGCACATCCGCACTTATTTTGGCTCGGAACGAGTCGGTATTAAACTCATCCATCGCCATGCCCAAAATTTGAAATGAATCAGGTAGCAGCCCATCACAATGAAGGTTAAACAATGATGGTATCAACAAGCGCTTGGTCAAATCACCGGAGGCACCGAAAATCACCAACACACAGGGATCAGGTACTGGCCCCTCTAAATTCATCGCTGCTAAAAAATCCTGCGGAATATCATGCTCGTGCTGTTGATTCGTCATCGACCCTCCGTGAATAGTGAAGCGCAACTGTACTACTTATAGTAACTGTCCAGACACTACTCCTAGCTAATATTGCTTCCAGTGTATTCAGAGATCACATGTTACATATCTTTAACTATAGATAATAAAGAGAGCCTTGCTTATAAAAACTGATACTCAACCACAGCTAGGTCATCGGGTATTCATGATTATATTGGATTCAACGGTCTCCCCCATCGGGAGGGAGACCGGGGCGTTAAGCTTTAAGCATCTCTGAGACAGACGCCAACGCTTCTTTTAGTTTAGCAGGTTCAGTACCACCGGCCATAGCCATATCAGGTTTACCGCCGCCTTTACCACCGCAAATCATTGCGACTTCGCGTACGATGTTACCAGCGTTGAACTGCTTGATGAGATCACTGCTAACGCCGGCAACTAACTGAACTTTTTCGCCTTTCACCTGGCCGAATACAATGACACCGGATTTAAGTTTTCCTTTGGCTTTATCCATGAAATCGCGCATGTCTGCGACATCTTTCACAACAGCTGTGAGCAGTTTCACACCATTCACATCTACAGCCGTACCGATCAAATCATCCAGCATGCCGGTTGATGCTTTGGCTTTCAGCGACTGCAGCGATTTTTCAGCCTCTTTGAGTTTGCCCTGCAGCGTAGTCAAACCATCAACGACTTCGAAACTACGCACCTTCATCTTGCCTGCAATAACATTCAACGTATCTGCATCGGTGACATAGGATTGGTAAGCTGCTGGCCCGGTTAGCGCTTCAATACGACGTACCCCTGCTGCAATGCCTGTTTCAGAGGCAATGCGGAACAGACCGATATCACCTGTGCGTGACACATGCGTACCACCACACAGCTCAGTGGAAAAACCAGCTGACACAACGCGTACTTCATCTCCGTACTTCTCACCGAAAAGTGCCATAGCTCCAGAAGCGACAGCTTCATCCTGAGTCATTAACTTGGTTTCTACCGCATCATTGCCCCAGACCGCAGCATTCACACGTATTTCAATCTCTGCTTTTTCAGCATCAGATACAGGTTGATGATGACTGAAATCAAAACGTAAACGTTCCGCATTCACCAGAGAACCGGCCTGTTTAACATGTTCACCCAAGACATCACGCAACACCGAATGCATCAGATGGGTGGCGGTATGATTGCGACGTATAGCATCGCGACGTTCGCCGGTAACTTCAAAGTGTGCTGAACCATTAAGCTGGAAAGAGCCATGCGTCACTTTACCGATATGCACAAACAGATCGGACAATACTTTCTTGGTATCGGTCACTTCAAATGTTGCACCGGATAGGGTGATTACACCTGTATCGCCAGCCTGACCACCGGATTCAGCATAAAAAGGCGTCTGATTGGCAACTAACCAAGCCTCATCACCAACATTTAACACATTCACAGCATTCTCACCCTGAATCAAACCAGTGATCAGACCTTCAGCCTGCAGTGTGTTATATCCCAGAAATTCAGTTGCGCCATGTTTTTCACGCAGTTCGAACACAGCTTTTGGCAGAGCAGATTCACCACTACCACCCCAGGCTGCACGT
>JAJFLF010000242.1 GCA_021772845.1 Mariprofundus sp. | reverse complement strand
CTTCCCCACCTTACTGTTGAAACCGCTGAGAATCCGCAAGCAAGCGTTATCTGGCTGCATGGATTGGGCGCTGACGGCCATGATTTTGAACCGATCGTTCCTCAGCTTGGCCTGCCTAAAGCGTTGGCCATACGTTTTATTTTTCCAGATGCCCCGTCGATACCGGTTAGCCTGAATGACGGTTATATCATGCCGGCATGGTACGACATCAAACAGAATGATCTTGGCATCGAACATGATCGCGATGGTATTATTCAATCAGCTCAATCGATTCAAATGCTCATCGAACAGGAGGTAATGCGCGGCATTCCTGCCCACCGCATTATTCTAGCAGGCTTCTCCCAGGGTGCTGCGATGGCACTGCATATTGGCCTGCGTCAATCCGACACTCTTGCAGGCATCATGGCACTTTCAGGTTATCTGCTACTGCCTACTGAAACTGAAGATTGGCATGTAAAAAGCAAAGATACTCCCATATTTATGGCACATGGTGTGCATGATCCAGTAGTGACTTATGCCTTAGGTGAAAGCTCATATCGAAGACTGCAATCGCAGGATTATGCCGTGCAATGGCACAGCTACCCGATGGAGCACAGCGTCTGCCTCGAAGAGATCAAACATATAGGCAAATGGATCACCCGATTATTATCAGAATAAGGTAAAAGCAGGGGGCCTTATTTATTTTCATCATCACTCTTGCGATGTCCGCATTGTCGCCGTACTATCCGCCGCCCTCAGAAATGAGGTCTGGAGAGATGTCTGAGTGGTTTAAGGAGCACGCCTGGAAAGCGTGTGTACTATAATGGTACCGAGGGTTCGAATCCCTCTCTCTCCGCCAGTTTGAATAGTTCTGAGAATATATCTCAAGCTATGATACCAGTTTCCACCCGAGTGGAACCCAAGTATCGCCCAGGTCGGGCCCCGCACGGCGGACCCCTGTGAACCCCGTCAGATCCGGAAGGAAGCAGCGGCAGCAGGACGAAGCGCGTTGCGGATCTGTCCGGCCTGGGTGGTGCACTACTTACACCACCCCCTACGACTTAAAAGATCAGCCTCGGAACCTCATTAACACTGTTAATCTTCACCTTTTGCGCTGCCATCCAGAGATGGTGCATTGGCCAGAATACGATCAGCCAAACGTGAGAATGGCAGACTCTGAACCCACACCTTACCCGTGCCGCGCAGTGTGGCCAAAAACAGCCCCTCACCACCGAAAAGCATGCTTTTAAGGTTACCGGCACGCTCAATGTCATACTCGATGGAAGATTCAAATGCGACCAGACAACCAGTGTCCACACGCAGGGTTTCATCATTGAGTTCCTTTTCAATGACCGTACCGCCAGCATGAATAAATGTCATACCATCACCACTTAGCTTCTGCAGGATAAAACCTTCACCACCAAAGAAACCGCGACCAAGTTTTTTGTTGAATGCAATATCTACCTTCGTTCCCAAGGCTGCACACAAAAAAGCATCCTTTTGACAAAGTAACTCCCCACCAATGACCGACAGATCCACAGGAACCACTGAGCCCGGATAAGGGGCGGCGAATGCCACATGACTTTTATCGCTAGAACCAGCATGCGTGAAATGGGTCATAAACAGCGATTCTCCAGTGATGGCACGCTTACTCGCCCCCCACAGCTTGCCGAACATGCCGCTTTCAGCCTCCGAGCCGTCGCCCATCTTGGTTTCAAAAGTGATTCCCTCTTCCATATAGGTCATGGCTCCTGCTTCAGCAATCACCGACTCACCCGGATCCAACTCCACCTCAAGCAACTGCATGCCGTGGCCGATAATTTTATAATCTACTGTGTGACAACGCTTATCCATTTCCCCTCTCCTGCCTTTTCATTATTTTTTCCTCTGGAGCTTATCAAGCAGAGCAACAACCTCACTTGAAGGTATTCCCAGCTGCTCGATAAGCGCACTTGCTCCAGCTTTGTCACCTTGGTTGAATTTTTCAACTGTTTCCCTTGCCAAACGATGTACTTCTGCATGTGGTTTCTCTAAATCGGTAAATGACCTATCCTGTCCGTACAACTCCTTCCCCTCAGAATAATACCATTTACCAAGCCTGCAGTGACGATGATCGGAAACATCATCAATGGATATATTTTCAAAACCTAGAACCATATCCACCAAACGTTTTTTCCACAGCATATGGTCTGTCTTCGCCAGACTTAAAACGCCATTAGACACCTTTTGCTCCGACAACCTATCAAGCTGTTGCCTGACACCACCTTCTAGCTCTCTCATCTGATGAGATGTCTGATTTATCTCATGTGTTTCGTGGCTGACCAGATCAGAGACTTCATGTGTGCGTTTGGCAATTTCTCGCGACGCCTCCCCCTGATCGGATGCAGCCATCTTGATATGATGCACTTGTTCTGAAACCGAACTGAACGCAGTAATAACATCGTTCATACTTCTGCCCGCATCTTCTGCTGCAGCCCCCCCTCGCTCGGCGCGCTCCACATTCTCGCTGAAAAGGGTTACAACATTATCAATTTCACCCTGCAACTGGCCAATTTTCTGACTAATTTCAGCGGCCGCTTTAGCGGTCTGCTGGGAAAGTTCCTTCACTTCCCCCGCGACTACTGCAAACCCTCTACCTGCATCTCCAGCTCTGGCTGCCTCAATCGTCGCATTTAATGCAAGCATATTGGTCTGACCTGCAATACGCTGAATCGATTGCACAATTGCTCCAATATCACCGGAGAACTTAGCCAGTTTTTCCACCTCACCCATGGCTGAACGGGCCCCCTCTTCCATCTCGCCAAGCACAGCCAATGCGCTTTCTACCGAGGCAGACCCACCATTCGCTGCTTCAACTGCATGGGTGGAAAGAGCAACCGCCTCGTCTGAACTGCCTGCTATCTGTTCATTGGTTGTAGCCAGCTCTTCTGTAGCGGCAGCCATCGAAAGAGTACGTTCATCCATATTGGACATCCCATCCGACATACGGCTCATTGAGGTGACCACCTCAAAAATACTAATGCAGTTGCCAACCTGGTTTTCCATAAGGTTCTCAACAAGCAATTCCAATGTCTGACCTAGCTGGTTAACCACCCCGACCATGGCATCATCTCCGGCAATTCGAACTGTAAAGTCACCGGCAGTAAACTGCTCCAGAGCGGACCTGATATCCTCTTGATTTGTCATAACCTACTCCTTTATTCTCAATGTTTCGCCAACAGTCGCCACACTGGTCTATTTTCAAATCGAACCGCTTCCCATTTTGATCGTTTGCCTTCAACCAGCTCTCCTGCCCCCGTAAACAGGTAACCACCAATCTCTGTCAGCTGTGCAATCTGATCAATAACCAACTTGCGCTGCTCCACATCAAAATAGATCAATACATTCCGACAAAAAACAATGTTAAAGGGTGCATAGTGCCGCAACGTAGTCACTAGCGTTGGCGCTATCAGGTTAGCCTCCTGAAAATGCACCATTGAACGCAGTGCATCGCACACCTTCCATGCATTATCATCTTGCTGTAGAAAAAATTGCTTAAGCTTTTGAGCCGGCATCCCACGCTGAACTTCCATCTGTTTATATATCGCCTCTTTTGCATACATGATGGACGCTTTTGAAATATCTGTACCAATAACTTTCACACTGGAACTGGCTTGAGTAATCTCTTCTGACGCAGTCATGGCAATAGAGTATGCCTCCTGCCCTGTTGATGCCGCTGCTGACCATATTTTGATTTTACCAAAACTTCTTTGGTTTTCTAACAACTGAGGAAACAGGTGCTTCTTTAGCACCTCAAAAGGGTAAGCATCACGAAAAAAGAGGGTCTCATTCGTTGTCATCTGATCCAGCGCTTCCGCAGCCAATTCACCACGCTTATTTTTCCTGATTTCATCGATCATGAGTTCAAGTGAATCATAACCATATTTTCTTACTAATGGTTTTAAGCGGGCTCGAATCAGATAGGCTTTACTTTCATCCATAGCCAACCCTGTCTCTTTTTTAAAAAATCCTATCAAATAGGATAATCTGTCTGATGAAATAGTCATCGCACCCTCCCGGAGACAACACGAACGATTTCCGCACCAATTTTAGTCACAGGCAGTACTTGATCTGCCGCCCCAAGTTTGACCGTTGCTCCCGGCATACCCCACACAACACTACTCTCTTGATCCTGCGCAATCACCATGGCTCCTTTTTCAGACAGCAACTTCGCACCAATAGCCCCATCGCTCCCCATACCAGTGAGAATGACAACCAGTACTTTCATATCAGATCTCACCTTTTCCAATGAGCGCAATGTGACATCAACGGATGGTTTGCAGTGATGCACTGGCTCTGCATCATTCAATACAATGGAAAACTTTTTCTGCCGCGAACAGACAATATCAGTATGGATTTCACCGGGAGAAAAATAGATGTGCCCGCCCTGCAGCTCCATATTCCCTTCTGCAACCATCGACGGCAGTGAAACATCTCTATTAAGTCGGTGCGCCAGAGTCTCAATAAATAGCTTCGGCATATGCTGCACGACAACGATAGGAACAGGGAAAGCACTATCTATCTTGCTTAACACTTCAAACAGAGCGGCTGGCCCCCCCGTGCTTGAACCAATCACAACAATATCGGGTTTAAACCCATGCATACGTTTACTGCTTACTACAGTAGATTTTTTTACTGACGACAAGTTTGGTACTCTCTTAACACCCCGCTTTCTTTCCGCTGCGGCTTTGATGACCGGATGCAGCTTCTCCCGAAGAGACTGCATAGGGGCTGAATCCGTTGCTTTAGGCTTAAGCACTACATCAAAAGCCCCGGCTTCAAGAATAGAGACAGCACGCTCAGCATCATTTCGTGTCTCAGCAGCCACGACCACCACTTGTACCGAAGAAAACTTCACCGACAGAACAGCCAGCGTCTCCATACCGTTCATTCGTGGCATATTCATATCCAGCGTAATAACATCAGGTTTAAGCGCTTCCATCTTTTCGATCGCTTCCTGACCATCAGAGACCGCGCCAACCACCTCTATATCACTGAACTTCTGAAGTGCTTTGGTTAACAACATACGATAGACACTGGAGTCATCTACAACCATAACCCGTATCATGAACTACCGGACCCCGCTCACGGATGATGTACAATCAGCAGAAATACTTTTTGCAATGAGCTTCTCTACATCAAGCACAATGAGAATACCTTTTTTCTGTTTGAGCACACCATGACAAACGCTTTTCCAGCACTCCCCCAGAGAGTCCGGCGTGCGTTCAAACGCTTCGGCATCCATATCTATCACTTCACCGACTGAATCCACCGTTAAACCAAAACCTTCGCCGGCTTCCAGAATAATAGTGCGAGAAATTAATGCATTCTCACGCTCTGGAAGCTCAAGTATCTTGCGCATATCCAGTTCAGTAAGAATCTTCCCCCGCAAATTAATCAGTCCATTCACAGCGACAGGCGCAAGTGGAATCACAGTCTTCACCTGAGGGGTAACTACTTCGGACAACTCCTCAACCGACAGTGCCAGCCATTGATCCGCCACACAACATGTCAACAGGCGCGAGCATGATATATTTTTACTATTCATCACGGCCTCCGTTTTCATTATTTTCTTGAAGAATCACTTCTGCGTTAAGCACGGAATCATCCTCACGTTTACGCCCCAGCAGTTGCGTTAAACTTTTCAGCAACACCCCTCGATCCAGTTTTTTTACACATGCATCAAACAGCGACGGCGGCTCCCTATACTGACTCTCATCCAGTGAAGAGAGTGCAACTATTGGCATCTTTTCAAAACGCGGCTGAGTTCGAACCCACTGCGTCAAGGCAAAGCCATCCATCTCAGGCATTTCCAGATCAGTAAGTAAAATATCAGGACTCTCTCTCTCAAGTATCTTCTTCGCCTCTATGCCATTTCGGGCTGCGATAACCTCACACCCAAGTCCATCCAGCAGAGGGATTACCATGTTTCTGAAGAAAACAGCATCCTCAACATAGAGAATTTTCTGCACACGTTGACGGCGATCACCTTTACTGGAAAACCAGTTTGGAGCCACTTTTTTAATCACCTCGAAAATATCGATCACTTCAGTTGAACGTCCATCCACCACCGCGGTTCCTATAAAATACGGTTCACTATTTTCAAGGTGAATTTCAAGCTTCTGTTTAACAATATCTATGATCTTATCGACTTGTATACAGAGCCTGCTCCCTTGATCAGATATAATCAGGCAAGGCTCTAGCTCTTGCTCAGGCAGAGATTCAACCTCCAGAACACTTGCCAGACGAATCACTCGCACCACATCACCACGGTATTGAAGTACTTCACGGCGGCCCGATTTTTCCATGGCCGCTGCTTCAACTTCCTCAATACGCTCGACCAGCGCCATCGGTATGGCATACCACTGCTCACCCACGGCAAACACCAAAATGTACTGACTCTCCTCAGAGATAGAGCTTAAGGCAGCCTCACTATTGGCGACAACAGCTTCAACATCTTTCTCCTGCCTGAGCCCTTTGGTTAAGCCAAGGCAGTCAAGAATAGGAACAACCCTGCCATCTCCAAGAATGCTACATCCACCATAGATTTCGAGATGATTGAAATGTCGCCCAAGCGGCTTCACAACAATTTCTTCCGCGCCAAGAATAACACCAACACTGATGCCAAATTGTCGTGCACCAATATTTACCACCACAACGGATGAGGATTCATCCTGCCCCTGCTGCTCCAGCACCTCACTAAGTGCAATAATGGGAAGCAAGCGCCCTCGCAGACGATAGAATGGTTTTCCTGCTATCTCCTCCCAAGCGTCACTTTCACGATCAATCGCAATCAACTCTTGCACCATCATTTGTGGAATAGCAAAGTGCTGTGTGGCCGACTCAACAATCAGGGCAGGAATAATAGCTAGTGTCAGCGGAATACGAATATTCAATGTAGTGCCCTGTCCCGGCCTGCTTTCTATTTCAACAGTACCACCAACACCCTCAATAGCGGACTGCACCACATCCATCCCAACACCGCGACCAGACAGATTGCTTACTTTCTCTACCGTCGAAAGCCCTGCATGAAAAATAAGTTGCAATGCTGCTTTGTCACTCATCAAATCGCCCTGATCAGCCGTGATAACGCCCATCGACACCGCTTTATTACGAATATTGTCGGCATCAATGCCGCCGCCATCATCACTGACATCAATGACAATAAAGCCACTCTCCTGCCTCGCTTTTAGCTTAATTGCGCCCTCTTCCTGCTTACCGCTCCTTAAACGAACGTCAGGAGACTCAATACCATGATCACATGAGTTCCGTATAATATGAGTCATAGGGTCTTTTAATGCCGCAAGAATGGTACGATCCAGCTCGGTTTCCTGCCCCTCCATTTCCACACGGATTCTTTTACCCAGACTCTTGGTAATATCACGCAGTAGCCTCGGCACAGTGCCCCACAAATTAGAAATAGGCTGCATGCGGGTATGCAGAAGCTTCTCCTGCAATCGACTGGTGATTTGACTGATATTTCGACTGGTGCGAACCAGCTCCGTTCCACCTTGCTGCTCCACCAGCCTTAATAGTCGATTGCGAGAGAGAACCAATTCACCAACCTGATTCATCAGCTCATCCAGCAAAGCTACATCAACGCGAATACTGCCCTCTGATTTTGCTTTGCGGGCTGGCTGCACCTGATTCTTCACACTACTTTCAGATATACTGGCCTCAGCTTTTTTTTCTTCGACAGGAGCAAGGACCTGCTCTTTCGGTGCCTCTATCAGCCCGCTCTCAACAACTTCGTTCAAGACTTCAGGGTTGGCAACAAGCTCTTTTTTCTGGTTATCTAACGATACGCTTTTGGCAATCCCCAGCACCTTCAGAGCAATGGCCGGTTGCATTCCGGGCAAGCCACGCAATGTCCCAAAACCAGCAGCCAGCACCTTTTCCGGAGATGGAAAGTTGTCTCGCAAAATTGCTACATAGGCTTCATCAATGCCTTGCAACCAATCCAGAGAAACAGGCTCCTCAATCACCTCGCCCTCATCATCTGCCGGAGTGCCATCAATGCGTCCTTCCGCTACTGCAAGACGCTCACAAATAGAGGAGTGATCCAAACCGGGTTCACGACCATGCTCTTCAATACCTGCGATGATTTCTTTAATCGCGTCGGTGCTTTCAAGCAACAAAGAAACCATCTCACTATCAACAGCAAATTTAGTCGACCTGATCTTTCCCAGCAGGTTTTCACCGGCATGCGCAACTTTCTCTAATTGGGAAAGGCCAAGGAAACCGCAGCTTCCTTTTACAGTATGCACAACACGAAAAATGCCATCGAGCCTGTCCGAGTTTGCCGGATCTGATTCCAGATCAAGCAGCTGCTCCTCAATCGAGGCCATATTTTCATTACTTTCCGTTAAAAATTCAGCAAGTAGCTCTTCATCCATATTCTTCTCCAACCATAACCACGTTACTCATCAGAAAAGCATGCTTCCAACAACTTCTATCAGGTGGTCTGGTTCAAAAGGCTTCACCAACCAGGCTGATACCCCCGAACCATGACCGATCGATTTCTTATCCTCACCCGACTCTGTTGTTAACATCACTATAGGCGTTTCAGCGTAACCAGGCAGTTGCCTGATGTTTTTAATCATCGTCAAACCATCCATGTTCGGCATATTCAAGTCGGTAAGAATCAGGTCATAGGAATCAGCCTGAGCTTTTGCCAAACCTTCGGCTCCATCTTTAGCTTCTACTACTTCAAAATCGACACTGATCAATGTCCGCTTCACAGTCATGCGAACCATCATTGAATCTTCAACAATCAGAATTTTTGGTGCTCCACTCATAGCTCATCCCTCAATACGCGTCGTTCTTCTTCCATCACATAGCGATCTGCCACCGCATCTTTCCATGTGACTTCAACCTGCCCCTGCTCACCCACAGCTTGTGACCAATCGTCCATACAACTTTTAACATTGTTCAGACGCTGCATCACACGATCAATATTCTGCAGTTCAGTAAGTGCCTCCATAATACCCTCTTCTACCTCTGCACTTGGGCCATTTTCCAATACCGCGGAAATTTTCATCAGTCCGTTCTCTGTGGATTCATTCAATAAGGACAATGCTCCCTCAACCTGTCTGGTAAGTACTCTTAACAGACGGGGATCAGCTTCTTTAGGCCATATCTCTTGCATCACCTCTCCTTCGAGAACCGGTGCAACCAATCCTCTCTCTTCGACTTTCTCTTCGACTTTCTCTTCAGCTTTCTCTTCAGCTTTCTCTTCGACTTTTTCTTCAGCGTTCTCTTCTAGCTTCTCGTCCTTAGCCAAAACACCGCGTCTGCAAAATAGCGTAATCGAAGTGGATGCAGGCATTTCAAACTCATCAATCAATGTGCCAGCAAGCAAATGCAGCTGGGCACCCACCGCTACCCTTTCAATGGGAAAAAGATGATCCAGCACACGATAAAGATTGAGGTGACTATAACTCGACGGCTCCAAGCCATATGCCAAGGGAACCCACCCACGCCCTAGTCCTTCCCTATAAACTTCTTCCCATGTCGCATCATTTTGATCAAGTAGCTTGCTTGATTTCTCACTTTCAACCAGCACCACATCACCTAACATTAAGTTCATAAATTCATACGTCTTACTTTCCTGCTCAAAACCTTGTGGGTCTACGTTTCTTCTAGCAAAGCTAAGTATCTTCCTTGCCATATAAACATCATGGAAAGCATCAGGAGAACCGACATCAATGTTTAACAAGGGATAATCCTCACCAGACTGGATAAACATATCGCTGTTTTCCCTGTCTCGCGGAAGTATCATAACTTTTGGAGGAGTCCACCATTTCACCTGTTGCTTGCGCTCTGTCAGTAGCAGAGCAAGAGAGTGATACCAGAGTTCAAGCAAGGAGTCTTCAACATCCCCTTCAATTTCAACAGGATAAAGCATAATCACTTTACAGCCTTTTAATAAAGGCATGACTACCGAGATATCATAACCATCCCATTCGTGCATATGCACATGCAGTTCACACTGCATGTTTTCATCAGCCAGTTTCAGGGTTTCATCTATTCTGATTTGTTGATGACTTTTATCTGCCGGCTTCGAAGGATTCAACACATTCACTGTCAACTTATGATGTTTTTCTGCCATCTCCTCTATCATCGCAGGAAGGCCTTCGTGCCAACCTACAAACAACAGGTTCAAATCCCATGTTTCTGGCCACTCAAATGTTTTCAACACCCTGTTCCGCATGGAAGATTCAGGCTGTGAAATCGCCTGTTTCATCATACCAGGCCATAAACTTGGCTCTCGTCCAACTGCCACCACATCAACAACATCAAAGCCAGCCTGGCTATTCACCATATCACTGAGCAGACGAAATTCTCCTGCTCCGTTTCTAAACGCCAACACATTGAGGCCTGCACCAAACACACTGGAAGCCCAATCCAACATGGAAACGTCTAATTCACCCACACACAGACGTGAACTATTTGCTCCAGGCTGAATCTCAGCACTCCATGCAACAGTGAATAAGCCGGTCTCCCCATCAACCGCATCAAGCATCTCTATACCCAGCTCAGGCATAAAAGAACAATGATGCATCTGGTAAAGCATGCGGGCTGTTATTGCAGATGAATTAAAGCTTTCTGCTCCCAGTGTTGTCTGATAAATATCTCCCAGCTCTTTTGTCATACCAGACTCACTAAATAGTGATACACCTACCTCCATGCCTTTCTTCCGCGCTTCCTGCACCAGCGCATGATGATCCACTATGGATTCTGGTTTTGTGTACATACGATGAAAAAAGATCATCTCCCGAACACCACTAAGCTTAAATTGCCCCAAAACCTTACGACTCCCCTCTCCTATCTGTCGGGGATTCATCCAGCTACCTAAACCGGAAACAACCCGGTCTTTATCATCGAAAAATATCCATGCTGAATAATACGAGCGCCGCATGCGCACGCACATCGCACCAAAGACTTTAAGAATCGCTTCGGCTTTCTCATTTTCACCCGAAAACAGCAGCTGCACCCGTGCTGACAATGGACTATTGGTTAACTCGCGCAACAAGCCCCCCATCACATTCGTACCAAGCCCAACAAGCAGAGCGAAGAAGAACACACCTGTCATCGCCACAAACATGGTTAACAGTGTCAGGCCTAGGGAATATGCTTGCGAGGGGGTTGTGCCAGGATCGATTAACCAGGTAAATGCAAACAGTATCACCTGTAAGAGAGTATAATCACTTCCATCGAGTACACCATCACGCGAAAGATCCATATGGGGATAGACAAAATAGATCAATGTCCCTGATAGCAGCAACAATATAATAAGCATTGAAACCAACATGCCTGATTCTTTGCGTACTTCATGCATTTGAGACACTTTTTTGATTGCCAGCAACAAACTGCCAAGCGGGTTAAGCATCACCAAAACTCGCACCCCCCGCAGAAGCACCAGCAAAACGGGCACCGCTTCAATGATATTCAGAAGAGCCAGCGTCACTATGAAGTCAAATGCTACAAAACAGTATTCCCCTGTTTTTCTTCTACCCTCTGGCAGCACCTTCGCAATTGCCACCGCTCTGGTCACAAGTTCAACCATGAGTGCAATCATCAAATAGAAGGAGAGCTCTTCAGCACTTACTGCCGCGACACAAAGCGAGAGCGTGAGAAATGCCATCGATAGTGAATAGACAAATGTCTCATAAGTCAGAAAGCTGAACACACGCAACATTCTGAGCACATACATGCCTCGCAACAGGCGAATCATGCGCAGATAGATTGAGTTGCTGAATATTCCGCTTGGCAAAAACAGGATCAGGTAGAGGCCAATCGTTGCCAGCATGTCGCTAACAATAAAAAACAATTCATTACGATCGCGCCAGCCCTGCTCTTTCTGTAACCATAAACGCAGCGCTAACTCAGCGGTAAAGAACAGGGTTAACGGGGCAATAACAAACCAGTATCGTTCAAAAGCACACAGCACCAGAGCGATAACAATAAATAAAGCATAACGCGGATGTGAAAACACACGCTCCGCCATATACATCCATTCACGCCGCGAATGCCCCGGCCCGATAACCTTGGCAACAAGCTTCTTATCCGGCACATCCTGTGTCGGCATGGGAGGTTTGCTCATACGATGCTCAGTTGGCCTCTCTATTGGGCACAACAACGGGGCTTTTCATGGAACAGCCCCTCCTGTCTTTTTTTCAGCAGAAATATCTGTTAAAAATGAATCAACTTCGGCAGATAGCTTGTTCGACAACTGCTTCAGATCTTCAGATGAGACACTTAAGGCCTGCGCTGATTCACCCGTCTCTTCCACCCCACGGGCCACGTCTGAGATGCTATTGCTCACATCCACCACTGATTCATTGGCATCTTGAATACTTGAAGATATCTCCTGAGCGGCCTGTGCCTGCTGCTCAGCAGAGAGCGTAATGCTGTTGTTGATTTCATTGATTTTTCTAATGGTCCCAGCAATCGCTTCAATCGTTCTGGAGGCTTCTGCACTCTCGGCTTGAATCTCTTGAATCTGTCGAGAGATACTCTCTGTAGCCTTGGCTGTTTCTGATGCCAACTCTTTAACCTCATCTGCTACGACGGCAAAACCACGCCCTGCTTCTCCCGCACGAGCAGCTTCAATACTGGCATTTAATGCCAATAAGTTTGTCTGCTCAGCAATATCACTGATCACCTTAACCACGGATCCTATTTCCCGCGACTCTTCCCCTAGCTTAATCACTGTTTCCGTCGTCACTTCAGCTTGTCTCACGGCCTCTTCAGTGACTTTAGCAGCTTCATCCACCTGCCGGCTTACTTCAGTAATAGAGGCAGTTAACTCTTCAGTAGCCGCAGCTACAGTACTGACATTATCAGAGGCAATCTGGGCACCGCCAACCACATTAGCGGCTTGTCCGGAAGATTGTGTGGC
>JAJFLF010000241.1 GCA_021772845.1 Mariprofundus sp. | reverse complement strand
GCATGGCCATATACTATGCTTGCAGTTAGGAAGGACAATCTTGTTTGTCATATGGGTTAACAACAAGATGAGTCTGAACGGAGGTCAGCAGCCGCGTGGAAGAAGTCAGCAGCTATTGTAAAACATTGATGCAGCAGGCGATTGAGTTGGCGAAAAAGGGTATGGGTACAACCCATCCGAATCCGCGTGTGGGTGCTGTGGTTGTGAACCATGGTGAGGTTGTTGGCGAAGGCTGGCATGTAAAACCTGGTGGTCCTCACGCTGAAGTGATGGCATTGCAGCAGGCTGGAGAAAAAGCACGTGGTGGTGCTATCTATGTAACACTGGAGCCATGTGCTGCACATGGGCGTACGCCAGCCTGTACTGAAGCTATTCGCAGGGCAGGTATTAAGCATGTGATCTTTGCTTCATCTGATCCGAACCCCGTGATGGCAGGTGGTGCGAAAGTACTGAAGGCGATGGGCATTGAGGTGACTGAGGGAGTATTACGCGAAGAGGCCGATGCATTAAATAGGCCATTTTTGCATTATCAACGTACTGGTCGCCCTTATGTGATTGCCAAAGCTGCGATCTCACTCGATGGCAAACTGGCAACCTATACCCATCATTCACAATGGATCAGTGGTGAAGCGTGTCGTGAACATGCACAGCAGTTACGGGCTGAATGTGATGCGATTTTAGTTGGTGCGGGCACTCTGAAGCATGATAATCCATCGCTAACGGTGCGTGGTGTAAAGCCGGTCGGCAATGTACCTCTCCGGGTTGTACTCTGTTTTGAAACACCGGTCTTTTCTGATGAATATAAATTGCTCTCCGATGAAGCTCCGACCCGTCTGTATGTGCGTAGTCTCAATGAACATGCAGATGCCTGGCGCGAGGCTGGTGTACAGGTAGAACATGCGCCTAGCCTGCTATCAGTGTTAAAGCATTTGGCAGAAGATGGTTGTCTGCAGCTACTGCTTGAAGGTGGCGGGGCTCTGCATACCTCGTTTTTGGAAATGCAATTTAGTGATGAGATAGTGCTGTATCAGGCTCCGATCATTATCGGTGGCCGTGATGCGGTTGCGCTATGGGATGGAAAAGGGGCACAAACCCTGGATCAGGCCATCCGATTGTCTGATGTGGAACGTGATGTGATGGGTGACGATCAAATGATTCGTGGCACTGTAGTTTATCCTGATTAGCTGATATGGCTGCAATGCGGGGTTTATGATGTTTAACCTGCGGCGCTGGCCTCTGTTTGTTCCACTATTCTTTGCTGTATTTGGTTTGGCGCTGATTCGAACAGATCTTCTCGATGTTACTCCTGCAGCCATTCTTCTAACTGTTTCTATCGCTGTTTTATTATGGTTCGGGCAGCGATTGCCTGTGTTGTTTTTGATGTTGGGCGCAGTGTGCGGGCTGGCCGATTTAATGTTTGATGCCAACCGGGTTGCGATTGATGGACAATGGCTGAATGGTGAAATGATTGTGATGGCAGATGTTGAAAAGGTGGATTCACTACCATCGAGCCGCCGTTATCTTCTGAATCATGTGGTACGTGATGACGGGCTTGTTTTGGCAGGCAAAGCATTGCTCTATCAGTATCGCCATGCATTAAAAAAGAGTGATGCCCTTCTTGTAGCAGGGCAACGTATTCGCGTGACTGTGCGTTGGCGTTTGCCGCGCAATTTTCATAACCCCGGCTCCTTTGATTATCGTGCATGGTGTTTTGATCGGCAAATCGCTCTGATCGGCAGCATGCGCGGAAGCCCTGATATTGTAGCATCAGATGTGTCATGGTTAGAGGTGCAGCGCCAAAAGGTGCGTCGGACAATTGCCCGTGCTAGAGCAGAGAATGATGATGGTGGTGTATTATCTGCATTGTTATTGGCTGAGCGTGCAGAGATTTCAGCAGAGGTGAACCGCCTGTTTTCAGCCAGCGGAACCGCACATCTGCTCGCTATCTCGGGTATGCATATCGGTATGGCTGCGGCCTGGGTGTTTGCGCTGGTCTGGTTTGTATTGACCCGGCGGGAAGTTTGGATCGTTCGTATACCAGTGCGTAATGTTGCGTTGTTCAGTGCTTTTCTGGCGGCCGCGGCTTATGCAAGCATGGCAGATTGGCCGTTGCCCGCTATTCGGGCTACAGTGATGTTGGGAGCTGCAGCACTGGCCTGGCAGTTATCCTCTCGCAGTGAACCGATGAATAGCTTGTTGGCTGCTCTGGCTTTGATTTTGTTGTTTGATCCATCGGCTGTTGCATCGCTCTCTTTGTGGTTGTCATTTGTGGCGACGGCAGCGCTACTGTTATGGGCTGTTAAAATTGATCGGGAAGATAACATCTCATGGCGGCAACGCATGGTTATAGCGGTGCGATCGCTGTTATGGGTTTCATTGTTGGCGACGCTGGCAACGTTGCCATTGATCATTTCAACGTTCGGCCGCATCCCGGTCTATACCCTGCCTGCCAATATGATCATGGTGCCGTTGTATGCTCTATTCGTGATGCCTGCTGCTCTGTTAGGGGAGTTATGTGCCTTGTTGGGTTTAGATGTTGTGGCCTCAGGATTGATGCAGTTTGCGAGCATGGCGGTGAATCAGGGCTTGAAGTTGTTATCAGTGCTGGCATCACTGCCTGCCGGAGAGCTGTGGGCTGTGTCTCCTTCAATAGCTTTGAATGGTTTGTATGCTGTGGGTATGTTGCTTGCCGGTTTTCTGTTGTGGTCTGAGAAAAAATTACGGGCTGCATCTCTCGCCAGCATTGTACTTACTATATATATAATAGGCGTTTTGAATGAAACAGATGTGTCCCAGCCACAATGGATCGTTTGGGATGTAGGGCAGGGGGCTGCTTCAACACTGTTGCTGCCGGGTGAGAAAGTAATTGTTGTCGATGCGCCGGGACGCAGTGGCAGTAAGTTTAATGGAGGCACTACTGTGGCTGCCGGTTTGCGCGCTATGGGGCTTTCGCACATTGATCTGCTGGTGTTGAGTCATGCAC
>JAJFLF010000025.1 GCA_021772845.1 Mariprofundus sp. | reverse complement strand
GAAGTGCAAGGGCCACCCTTTCAGAATGCGCAGCACACCAAGCACAATTGCAACCCCTACAGAGAGCGCCACTGTCATGCGCAGCCCATTGGCATAGGTATCCATCGCAACTTGAGTTGAATCTATCACTCCACCCTGCGATGCTATTTCAGCTGCTTTGCCGGCAACAGCTATCAGCGCAGGTTCAGCAACAGTGGTTCCAAATCCGAGTAAAAATGCAAACAACAACAGCCATGCAACATTACCTTTTTTTGCAAAAGCAAAGGCCATTGACTCGCCCAGTGGAAACAGCCCAATCTCCAGCCCCCTTACAAACAGGGCCAAACCGAGCAGAACCAACACCATACCAACCAGAATTTCTTCAACATTCGGTATTGGCTGCTTAAGCACCAGCTCCTGAAAAAACAGAATGACGAGTACAATAGGGGTCAAATCGCGCGCAGCTTCCAGCAGCGGTCTCAGGTTCTCCAACAAACCTTTCATGACAATTTACTACATGTTTGATTCAGCTTCCCACTCCTCTTGCAAGCACCATGATCAAAAAGCGCTAGCAGTGTAGCTGAAAGCGTAAACAGGGACAATATGCAACACCTTCCTCAGGAAATATTTTACAATGACAACGCAAGGTTGATCAACACGCTAGGAGGGCCCATCAATACTGGTCCCATAACAGAGTGCAACAATCCTAAGTAATGCAATCCCACAAAAAACAGTACAATAATTAGAAAACCGAATGGTTCGATGCGAGAGAGTTGATAGGCCATCGGGCCGGGCAGCAAACCTACAGCTACACGCCCACCATCCAATGGAGGCAATGGCAACAGATTAAAGATCAGCAGCACCATATTAATAATGATCGATGCCTGACACATCAATGCCAATGGTTCTGAGACCCAGCCCAGAGAAGCTGGCAGATGAATCGCCACAGCCAATAGCAGTGTAGATAACAGAGCCAATATTAAATTGGTCACAGGGCCTGCCAGTGCAACCCAAATCATATCGCGTTTGGGATGATTCAATTTCCCGTAATTAACCGGCACCGGTTTGGCATAACCGAATAAAAAAGGTGAACCTGAAACCAGTAACACAACAGGGATAAGAATGGTGCCTATCGGATCGATATGTTTCAGCGGATTAAGGGTGAGTCGACCCATAAAACGCGCTGTATTGTCACCCAGTTTATCTGCCGCCCAGCCATGCGCCACTTCATGTAATACAATTGCAAATAGCACCGGCAGAGCCCAAATACTGATACCCTGAATAATGGCATCGATGTTCATGATACTACTCCTCTCAAGCTAAAGCTTGTTAACACAGCGTTCATACGCAGATTTGAAATCATAGAATAAACCCTCAGAACCAGCCATTCTCTTTAAACGACAACACTTCCACACCTGCAATCAAGAAATGGTCGAGTATTTTGATGTCCAACGGCGCACAGGCTTCTACCATGCGGCGGGTCAACGCAATATCTTCAGTGCTAGCATGCTCTGTTCCACCGGGATGATTATGAAATAGGATCAGACCTTTTGCATCAAGTTCTAAGGCACGCTTCATCAGATTGCGCGGATACACAACCGTTCGATCAACCGTACCTTCAAACAGTATTTGAGTCGCTACATGGCGATGCTGCTGATCAGTAAATATTGCCCCGAAACATTCCATACCACGCCCCTGCATCTGCATGCGCAAATAGGCCTTCACCTTGTCAGGCCGATCATAGACATTTTTGCCCTGCAGATCAGAAGCGAGATAACGTATTTCAACATGCCTGATCAAGGATAAAAAAACCGCAGCCTGTTCACCCACCCCTTTTGTTTGTTTAAGTTCAACCAGTGGTGCATCAAACACACCTGCCAAGGTTCCGAATATTTTCAACAACCGTTTTGCAACAGGTTTCACATCAATGCGCGGAATCGCATAGGTAAGCAGCAGCTCCAATACTTCATAATCATGAAATCCATCAAAGCCATGGGCCGCGAAACGCTGCCGGAGTCTCTCTCTATGCCCCTTGATACTTTCATCCATAGCACTCATGCAAACGAAGAATGTACTTCTCGTCAAACAATCTATTTGAATCTATTGGAGGGAGGTCGACACAGGGCGCACTCAAGGTTACGCTATTGGCATGCGACATCTTCGCCATCAGCTCATCGACTTGCTTGACCAGGCCCGCAGTCAGCACCGTATGGATACGGTGCCACCCAGACTTATGGCGGCTTTGGTACAGGATTTTCTCTCCTTACTGCCTAAGGGTAAAAGTAAAAGCATCGCCATGCATTGCCGCACCCTTACGCATGGCAATTTACACCGACATATCTTCACCATTCGATGCCCTGATCAGGCCTTTTACCTCGATGCCATCAAGGGCTACATGATTCGTTGCGGCATTCAACCCATTGGCCAGCAAACAATGGTTGCACGTATGGAGTGCGGGCAGGACGGCTGCGAGCTTGAATTGAAACAACCCGAATCAGACGATTCAAACAGATCCGATGATGGTAATTTCATGTTCATCGCCCTGCACCTTTCAGCCACCATGTCACCAGACCCTGAACCTGTTCGACTGGATATTAAGGCTATTCTGAAAGCAGTTAGCCTCTCTGTGCGCGATTTCCTCAGCATGCGCAAAGCTACAGCGCATTCAGTAGCGCAACTAATGGCACAAGCGCCATATGCTGCCGCTCTACTTGATTGGATGAACGATAACCACTACCTCTATTTTGGATTACAGAATCAGAATAAACGTTTGGGATTAATGCGAAATCATCGCGTACTCAATCGTGTTGCTCCTGGACTGGCTGATGATATCGATTCAATTCCTGCTGCTGCGGAAGCAGGAATTGAATGGATCAATCTATGTAGCAGTCAGCATTATCTCTACAGCGCCGCCAGCATTGAAGTGATACGCATCAGCTGGTTACAAGCCGATGCAACAGCAGAAAAACCACAAATGGCAAGCACCATTATCATTGGTCATTTCTCCCGCAGCGCCCGCTATGCTAATGCCAGTTATCTACCCGTACTGGCCGATAAATGGCGCAGTCTTGGCAATGATGCATGAATGCTACACTCAGCCTTCTATCGCCGCGAAATCCGCACCCTGTTCGACCGCATGCCCAAGCGTTCCCTGTTAGCTACCCACGCCAACGACTGGCTAGAACCTTTGAAGGCCATCATTGACCTGGCTGACCCTTTGCAAATGGTCGCCAACATCATTCCATCGATTCGTGGCAACCTCGACACCCTGCTCATTGCCATCTCTTCAAAACGATTCGGCCCAGTGGTGATGCAACGCATGCTTGATGCCCTTTCCAAGGCTGGTTTAAATCAACATGGGTATGAATCACTTGGCATAGGACCACACCGCATCATCCTTATTTCCATTGAGCGAAAGCAGCAGGTGATCAAGACAAAGGATCTACAGGCATTGATTCGTCACTGCATTGTATTCTGGAAAGACAATGCGAAAGCAGAAGTCCTGCGCCATGCAGACATCTTCGATATTCCAGCCACCTTAAAGGAGCTAGAGCAGATCCCACCGCTCTATCAAGAGCTTTTTTCTCCAGCACAATTCAGTCGCGATGTGCAAATGCGGCGCAGAGTTCTGGGCAATAGTCGTACCTGTGTACATGTTCGACCCAAAAGTGGTTCGCGCCATGATGTAGAATTGCATATTTATTCCCTGCAACAACCTTCGCTTGGTACCCTGGTCGATATCATTCGTACCTTTGACCTCGATCCCGTGCAGGAGTCGGTCATCCCCTTTGGTTCTCCTGAAACAGGTAACTGCATCCACATCAGTGCATTAACCTGTCGGGCGTCACGGCATTTGAATAACGATGACGCCACCAGACTTAGACGCGGACTGGCTCTGGTACTCAATGATGAAGCTGATCATGATATCATCAATGCACTGATGATCCGTGCCAGTCTCGACATTGAGGCTGTTTCCCACTTAATCACCTTGCGCAATCACCTCATCCAACTGATGCCGGATGCCGCCAAACTACCGCTTTCAGATATGATGATGCGACACCCTGAGGTAAGCGCTGCACTGCACCGTCTGTTTGCAGCACATCATCTCATCGCCATGCCCGAAGATTTCCTCATTCAAACGCGTTCAAGCTTTCACGAGGCTATGGTGAAAGTGGCCAGTTTAAGTGATGACCGCTGGTTCCGTGCTTTGGCCGAACTGGTCGAAGCAGGCCTGAGAACCAACGCTTTTATACGACAGACTAACACGCCTATTGGCATTAAGATTGATACAAGCCGCTTAAGCTTTGCGGCGCATCCAAAACCTTACCGTGAAATATTCGTGCATGGTGTACATGTTGAAGGCATTCACCTAAGAGCCGGTCCGATTGCCCGTGGAGGGCTGCGTTTCTCTGATCGCCCATCCGATTTCCGCACGGAAGTATTGGAGTTAATGAGCACCCAAACGGTAAAAAATGGTCAGATCGTACCTACCGGATCCAAGGGTGGTTTTGTCATCAGAGAGGGCCAGGGCCCTGATTTCATTCTCGATCAGTACCGCAACTTCATTCGCACCCTGCTTGCACTAACAGATAATTTAGAATCTGGGAAAATCACACCACCTGAAGGCATCACCATAGCCCAGCAGGATCTCAACGACCCCTATCTTGTTGTCGCTGCTGATAAAGGTACGGCACGCTTTTCAGATGATGCCAATGCAGAATCTCAAGCGTTCAACTTCTGGCTTGATGATGCATTCGCCAGCGGTGGAAAACACGGTTATGATCATAAGGTAGTCGGTATTACCGCACGCGGTGCATGGGTTTGCGCTGAGCACCACTTTGCCAAATTTGGTATTGATGCCAGCAGTGATCCGATAAAATGTGTCGCCATCGGTGATATGGGGGGAGATGTCTTCGGTAATGGCATGTTATTAAACCCTTCATTGCAACTGATCGCAGCCTTTAATCACCAGCATATATTCATTGATCCATGGCCCGAACATCCAGGTCAATGCTTTAGCGAACGCCAACGTCTGTTCTGCTCTGGCAAGGGTTGGGATGCTTACGACACCTCCCTCATCAGCTCCGGCGGTGGTGTGTTTGAACGCAGCGCCAAGAGCATCACGCTCTCAAGTAGCGTTCAGAGTGCACTCGGCATTAATAGCAGCGCCTTATCGGGTGAGGCGCTGATTCAGGCCATCCTCTCAGCTCCTGTAGATCTGCTTTATAACGGTGGCATTGGCACCTATGTGAAAGCTAGCGATGAAAGCCATGCGGATGTGCGAGATCCTGCCAACAACCCGGTACGTATAGATGCTACTGAACTACGCTGTAAGGTGGTTTGTGAAGGAGGCAACCTCGGATTCACGCAAAAAGCACGCATCGAGTTTGCTATTGCAGGCGGCATCATCAATACCGATGCGATGGATAATTCCGCTGGTGTGGACATGTCTGACCATGAAGTGAATTTGAAGATATTATTGGCATCACTGCCCAAAGCGCTTGCTGGCAAACCGCGCAATAAATTATTGGAACAACTGACCGATGCTGTGACCGAGCAATGCCTGGAAGATAACCTCTTACAATCTCGCGTGTTAACGTTAGCTGAACTCGATGCTGTTGAGCATCCTCCTCGCCTGCAACGACTACGCGACCAGCTCGCCGAGCTCGGCTGGCTCGATCCTGCTGTAGCACCGAGAATAGAAGAAAATGAGTTATTACAACTTAGACCACAGCTCTCCATCCTATTGGGGCAAGAAAAAAACCGTATTCATGCTCAACTCTCCGAGCAATCATTTGATCAGACAAGCGCCTTTAGCCAAAGCCTGTTGGAGAGCTATTTCCCACAGGCTTTGCAGCAGAAGTATGGCCGTCATTTCAGCAAACACCCGCTTGCCAGTGAAATCATTCACACCCAGGCAAGCAATCATATCATCAACCACATCGGGCTTGCCTCCGTGCTTCATTTACAAACCATGCTGGATGCCAGCACCAGTGACATTGTCGAGGCCCTGTTCATTGCTGAGACTCTGCTTGATGCAAAAGTCCTGCGTAAAGCCATCTGGGACAGACACCAAGAGATGGAAATCACACTCTATTTACAACGTACGCTGCAAGAGCAGTTGATGCTATTTGCTGAAACGCTGCTGCGTTTGTGTGATATTTCAAACTTGGATACTCGCTGGATCAACAAACAACAACAGGGACTTTCCCGCTTTCTTAAAACCATCTCAGACCCCGGTCTGACCTCCTTAGCAGGCAGTAGTCATGCAGAATTACTGGATAACATCGCCAATTCAAACCTGTCAAAGACCCATGCCCTGCACATGGCCGCCATGCCGCATATGGCGCGTTCAGCCTGCGCTGTTCATCTGGCATCACAGCTGAACATTCCTTTACAGCGCTGTCTTCTGGCCAGTCAGGCTTGCCTGAAAATTTTACCCATTGAAGCAATGGAGATACCGTTACGAAGCCCCGACTGGGGAGGTGATGATGCGCATAATTTACGACGTGAATGGCTACATCGATTGACGCTTTTACAAAGTCGCGCCATCAGCCAGTTGCTGGAACACCCGGGCAAACAGTTCGACAAGATTGGCGCAAAGCTGTGGCAACAACACCGGCACTGGCCAAATGTTGAGGCCTATCGCTCTGAATATCTTCAATCAACAGCAACCACTGTGGAAGCCCGCCGGCAAGCATCAAAACACATGCGCCTATTGCTGGCACTCACGCAGCTGGAATCGGTTATTGACCAACATTAGTTGTAGCAACTGCTTGCAGGGCTCAACACTTGTCGCTTAGATTCGCGTTATGACAGGATCTCTTGCAGCTTTTTAATCATGATTTCCGGTTCATATGGCTTTTGAATAAAACCGGCCAGACCTTTGCCTGCAAAACGATTGGTTGCATCCTGTTCGTTATAACCGGATGAAAGAATCACTTTCACATCAGGCTGGATGCCCCGTAACGCACTAAAACAGGCCTTACCATCCATTTTAGGCATAGTCATATCCATCAACACCAGTGTGATCTCATGCTGATACTGACGGAACTGCTGAATGCCTTCGAGACCATTCTCAGCCGTGATCACATCAAAACCAAGCTCTTCCAGCAACATCGTGGCATATTCACGTACGCCCTCTTCATCATCCACAATAAGTACTGTGCCTGAACCTTTAAATATTGGAGCAGCATATTTTTCAGGCTCAATGTGCGCCGTATGTTCATGTGAGATAGGGAATGAAATTTTAATCGACGTACCCTCGCCCTTCTCAGAATAGATACGCAGCCCACCATGATGCCCTTTAACAATACCAAGCATCGCACTCATACCCAACCCTCGACCGGTAAATTTGGTTGTAAAAAATGGATCGAAGATTTTCCTTTGCGTTGCTGCATCCATACCGCAACCGGTATCGGATACTTCGAGAAAGATGTATCGGCCAGACTCAAGGTTTTCAGCCCCAATATAACCATTCAAATAGTCCGCATCCGCTTGCATCACACCGGTAGTGATGGATACCACACCGCTTTTCCCTTCAATCGCTTCCGAAGCATTGGTAATCAAATTAAGCACCACCTGCTGCATTTGTGCCACATCGGCATCAATCGGAGGCAGGTGTTCATGCAAGTGATATTTAAGCACAACATTTTTTGCCAGAGACACATCAATCAGCTTGCCCATCTTCTCTACCAGTTCAGACAAACTGATCGGCTTAACAACAAATTGACCTTTACCCGAATAGGCCAGCATCTGCTTACACAGGTCCGCCGCACTATGGCTGGCATTTTCTATCGCGATTAGATGTTTATATGCAGGAGAGGCTATGTCCACTTTCCTATGCGCCAATGAAGCATTGCCGAGTATGGCCGTCAGCAGGTTGTTAAAATCATGCGCAATACCACCTGCCAAGACTCCCAGTGATTCAACCCTGTCAGTATGTTGCAACTTATCCTGCACTTTACGCAAATGCGTTACATCACGTTGCACAGACGCAAAACCTGTAATAATCCCTTGATCGCCCTTAATGGGAGTAATCGATTGTGATACTTCATACGTATCGCCATTTTTGGTCTGGTTCGTGAAATCACCATGCCATGTTTTACCTGCCAATATCGTGCTCCACATGGCTGCATAATAATTTTTCGCGTGTATGTTGCTTTTTACAATACGGGGCGTTTGCCCAACCACATCATCTGCACTGTATCCACTGGTGCGTTCAAAAGCAGGGTTTACATACTCAATGATGCCTTCAGCATCAGTAACAACGATAATTTCATCAGCCTGATCAACCACCGTAGCCAGCTTGCTGATCTGTGCGGAGGATGCTTTCTGATCTGTAACATCAGTGGCTATACCACAAACCGCATACATATTCTGATGCGCATCATAGAGAGGGAACTTCAGTGAATAATAGTGTCTGAAACCTCGCTCATCTGGCACACTCTCTTCAAATACCATCGCTTCGCCGTATTCAATCACTTGCCCATCATGTTTACGCAGCTGTGCTGCCAAATCAGCATCAAAAATATCGGCATCGTTTTTACCTATAATCTCATCATTGCTGACATGGTAAAGATCCTCATAACGACTATTGATCAATATATATTTTCCTTCCATATCTTTAATGAAAATCACTGCTGGCGAGTGATCAATCAGACTTTTTAGCAGCGCCTCATTTTCTATCAATTGTTGGCTTTTTGCTGCGATGGTCTGATCAGCCTCTTGCATAGAAGCAGCCAATGACTTGATTTCATCCGGTGTATTCATGAAATCTTTTATCTCGAGATCACCATCGCCAATTTGTGCAGCCAAACGTGACAAGCGCTGCAAAGGGGAAGAGACGCGAAAAGACATACCAACTGCAATCAACAGTGCCACAAACATGGCAAAGGCCATTGAAACAGCTATTTCCTGCCTTAACTCCGCCAACGCTTCCTCAATGGAGCTGGCATCAAAGGTAAGTGCGATATAACCAATCACCCGCCCATCCGATGGATGAAAAACAGATTGAATCACTCGGATATCACTGCCTTGCCACTGCGCGCCATCATCAGGCAGAGGCATTTTTTTCATCACAGGATATTGCTGTGGATCGCTGTGTGTAAGTACCAGCTGTTTATCATCAAGCACAGCGAATTCACGCAATACAACTTCAGCATCATCACTAAAGCGTTGTTGAATGCGTATCATCTGTTTCCACAAAGGGAAAGCCTTACGATAGAGCACATCGTGACTGATACTCGTAGCAATTAACTCGGTGGCTTCAACAGCCTCATTCTGCGCTACAACAGGCAACCTTTCAGACTGATCACTATACTGATGCCATTCAAGCCCACCCACTACGAGCATCATACCAAGCAGGAAAATAAAACCGGTTTGTACGGAGAGTTTATGGATCAACATGCATGCATGCACCTTCATCACACTATTGATCTATCGCTTTAAGCATATCAGCAATAGGCTGGTAGAATGAAACCGGTTTGACTACAAAACCATCCAAACCAAACTGTTGAAGCATCGCGGATCCCTCTTCATCTTCATGCATATGGACTAATGCCTGCTGCATACGTTCAATGGTGGATGCAGGCACACCTTTGCCGGCAACAATCGGCGTAAACGGAAAGGGGCCCAGCTTTTCGAGAATGACAAACTTATCTATTGCATCCGGGTTGGCCTTAAAATATTCGACCACAACATACTCATCAATATTCGCCACATCGGCCTGTCCGGCCAACAAGGCTTCGAGCGAATATTCATGCAAACCGGTGTGCATCAGATATCGAAAATGCTGATGAATATCTATGCCCTGCTGTTTCAAAGCATAAGAAGGGGCGACAAAACCTGAATTAGAACGTGGATCGGAATAGGCAAATACCTGCCCCTTGAAATCAGCCAGTGTTTTTTCAGTGCGCCCAGCCCGTGTCATGACAAAAGAACGGTAAGTAGGTGCCCCATGAAACAGTGGAACCGCAATCAACTGTTGTTGATCAGCAGCATGGTCTTCTACAAACGGAACTCCGCAGGTCCAAGCCAGTGCATTTGGATTTTCTCGTAAGATATTACTCAAGCCTTGATAGCTATCAGTGAACTGCGCTGCCAATGGGTAATCCGACTTATGCGCCAACCACTGGGTAAATTGTTTAAGCAGAGAATTATGGCCCTGTTCAAGTACAACGCCACTAAGAACCAATGATTGTGACCGTTCAGCATGTGCATCAGAGATAAACAGAAAAGGAGCAAACACAATCAAGCTATAAACAGGAAAAATATACCTCAACAGCTGTCTCACAAGCAATCCACCTCCCTGATAAACCGCATGCAAACAGACTACATGTGTGATCCATCACCCATGAGCAACTATTTGCCCACTTGACCAAGATTGCAAGGCGTTTAACACCCCTAAAGCATTAATATTATATAGGGATATCTCTTTGCTTAATCATGAAACCTTTCTCACCTGAAGATAAGACTGCACTTCATTCTCTTTTATGCATTCACCATACGGCGACTCGATGGGGTTGGATTCTGCATAGGGCGCAGACCGAGCTTATCAAATAACTTCTGATCATTACTGGCTTCCTGATTTCCAGTGGTGAGTAATTTCTCACCGTAGAATATCGAATTGGCTCCAGCCAGAAAGCAGAGCGACTGCATCTCTTCACTCATCTCTTCACGACCTGCTGAAAGGCGAACATGGGAGCCCGGCATGGTGATGCGGGAAACAGCGATGGTGCGGATGAATTCGAAATTATCCAGCGTATCTGCAAACTGCTCATCTTCTGCAACCGGGGTACCTTCCACTTTCACCAGCATATTGATCGGCACCGATTCCGGATGCGGAGACATTCGGGACAGCTGAGCCACCAGACCAGCGCGATGACGGCGTGATTCGCCCATACCTACAATACCACCACAGCAGATGCTCATGCCCTCGGCACGCACATTTTTCAGGGTATCGAGCCTTTCATCATAGGTGCGGGTACTGATCACCTCTTTATAATATTCAGGATCGGAATCAAGATTGTGATTGTAATAATCAAGGCCTGCATCTTTGAGCTTGGTGGCCTGATCAGGGCTGAGCATACCGAGCGTAGCGCATGCTTCCATATCCAGCTCTTTGATCTCGGAAATCATGTCGCAGACCATATCGAAAGCACGCCCCTTGGGTTCACGCCATGCAGCACCAATACAGAAACGCGATGCGCCCTTCTCTTTAGCGGCTTTGGCAGCTTCAATCACCTGCGCCTTTTTCATCAACAACTCAGATTCTACATCCGTATTATAACGCGAGGACTGCGGGCAATATTTACAATCTTCCGGACAACCGCCCGTTTTAATAGAGAGCAGCGTAGAGAGCTGTACTTCATTGGCATCAAAATTGGCACGATGGGCCTGCTGTGCTCGCCACATCAGATCATTAAAGGGAAGCGCAAACAGAGCCTCAATTTCATCTACAGTCCAATCATAACGCATCTCTACTCTCCCTATTCGCTCGTTAACCTTTGAGCGCGCAAGGGTAAACGGCTTTGCCGCATTCAGCAAAAGATGTTTGCACATAGCTAACGTAAAAAGGCGTAAATAATGAAGCTAGAAAGATAAGGGCTGATATTTTTCTCTGCTCAAAAATTGACGTACTGTCAGAATATTATTCAAGCTCATCGACAGATGATCCATATCAAGATTTAAGAATGTGGCCACCCATTCAGGGTTAGCAGCCAATTCGCCACACACTGAGATTGGAATGCCAGCTTTTCTTGCCGCCAAAGTCGCTAATATGATCAATTGCAAAATAGCCGATTCTCCAGCCTGAAACAGAGATGCCAACTCTTCATCATTGCGATCAGCAGCCAGTGTATACTGAATCAGATCATTGGTACCAATCGAGAAAAAATCACTGACAGATGCGATTTCATCCGCCATCAATGCTGCCCCGGGCACCTCTATCATCGATCCTATCTGCACCGTTTGTGTGATCCCCAGGCGCTTGCGACAAGCATCCATCGCATCATGCACCTGCTCCATCTCTTCTCTAGCGCTCACCATCGGCAC
>JAJFLF010000240.1 GCA_021772845.1 Mariprofundus sp. | reverse complement strand
GTCCGCTTGTATCAGTCTGGCTGACAGTGCACTTTATAAGGCTAAAGCGTCCGGTCGCAATCAAGTTGTGCATTATGATCAGGCAGAGCTTTCATCAGAAGCTTGAGATGATGTATCATTAAGACACAGCTGTGAGCCTGATCACTTTTAGATGGTAGCCTGGCTTTCAGAATCTCTGTTGTAGATATCGTATGATAGATACAGGAGATGACCATGTTAGAGCAGATCAGCAAAGAAGAAACAGAGAACGCTGAAATCGAAAGCAGGATAGCGCGCGTGGTTCACAGCTTTCCACGCCCTCTATTTAGCGATAAACATCAATCATCATCTGCGATTGCGACGTGCCCTGTACGGCTTGTTCTGTTGAACTGATGCCTGTTTTCTCAGACGCTCGTTTCTACCGCCTGCAGGAACGAGGCATTCAGGACTATTGCCGATGAGTTCCGCACGTCCCATGGCTTTCAGCGCATCCCTGAGTAGTGGCCAGTTTTTAGGGTCGTGATAACGCAGCAATGCTTTGTGCAGATCACGCTGTTTTTTGCGTTTCGGCGTGAACACCGATTCACTTTTTCGGGTGATTTTTCTGAGCGGATTTCTGCCTGAATAATACATCGCTGATGCTGTTGCCATCGGTGATGGCAGAAAGGCCTGAACCTGATCCGGCCTGAATTGATTGGCCTTTAACCAGAGGGCCAGATTCAACATGTCCTCATCATTGGTGCCGGGATGTGCAGCGATGAAGTAGGGGATCAGATACTGCTTTTTACCGGCCTTTTGTGAGGCCTGATTGAACATCTTCTTGAACCTGTCGAAGCTATCAATACCGGGTTTCATCATTTTGGAAAGTGGTTCACTTTCAGTATGTTCAGGAGCTATCTTCAAGTAACCTCCCACGTGGTGGGTGGCGAGTTCCTGAATGTATTCCGGTGATTCAACCGCCAGATCGTAGCGTAGCCCCGACGCAATAAAGATGCGTTTGATGCCCCTTAACGAACGCGCACGTCGATAAAGCTTGATCAATGGATGATGGTCGGTATTGAGGTTTTTACAGATGCCCGGAAACACACAGGATGGCTTACGGCAGGCCGCCTCAATCTCAGTGGATTTACAGCTCAATCGGTACATGTTTGCGGTCGGTCCACCGAGGTCAGAAATCGTGCCGGCAAACCCAGGAGTCTTGTCGCGAATCTGTTCAATCTCATGGATGATCGAATCTTCCGAGCGGCTCTGAATAATGCGTCCCTCATGCTCTGTGATGGAACAGAAAGTACAGCCGCCAAAACAGCCGCGCATAATATTGACCGAATGTTTGATCATGTCGTATGCAGGAATGCGCTGATCACCATACGAGCTGTGCGGCAGACGAGAATAGGAGAGTCCGAACACTGCATCCATTTCTGCCGTGGTGAGTGGCACAGCCGGAGCATTGAGCCAGACATTACGCTCTCCATGCTTTTGTATCAGTGCACGTGCATTGCCCGGATTGGTCTCCAGATGCAGCAAGCGTGATGCATGGGCATAAAGTACAGGGTCTGATTTTACCGCTTCAAACGAGGGAAGGCGAATTACAGTTTTGGCCCGATTCAGTTTCAGGTGAGAAATCGGAATATGGACTTCATCGGTTGTCTCGTTTTTAACTTGATCTGCCTGATCACTGTTTTTTGTAGCACAATCCCCACCATTATCAGAGGCGCCCATCGCATAGGGATCGAGGTGTTCAATCAGTTCACCGGGTTTGTCTATATCTGTTGAGTCAAGCTCGGACCATCCCGCCGGTACGTCGTGTCGCATCACTGCGGTACCACGAATATCCTGCATCTCTTTAATCGATTCACCTGTAGCCAAACGATGAGAAATCTCAATGATCTGACGTTCCGCATTACCAAAGATCAATATGTCCGCTTTGGAATCGGGCAAAACAGAGCGCCGTACGGTGTCCGACCAATAATCATAATGCGCAATACGGCGCAAAGAGGCTTCGATGCTACCGAGAATGACTGGTACCCCTTTAAAAGCCTCACGACAGCGCTGAGCGTAGACTGTGACCGCACGATCAGGTCGTTTGCCTGCTACACCGCCTGCGGTATAACTATCATCAGAACGAATGCGACGTTCAGAGGTGTAGTGGTTGACCATCGAATCCATATTGCCGGAGGTAACGCCGAAATAGAGATTGGGTTTGCCAAGCACCCTAAAATCATCAGCCGATTTCCAGTTGGGCTGGGCAATGATACCAACACGAAAGCCTTGTGCTTCCAGTACGCGCCCGATTACCCCCATGCCGAAACTAGGATGGTCCACATAAGCATCACCGGTGATGATAATGATATCGCAACTATCCCAACCGAGCTTTTTCATCTCTGCTTTGCACATCGGCAATTGCGGGGCAGGGCGCAGATCCGGCCGATACTTTGGCCACTCCAGAATTGATCGAATCTCAGCTATGGGTTGCGTTGTCATGCGCAAACGCTATCACCTGTTCGATCAATGCGCGCTAATGCCTGTGTGCTTTATGATGCTTTAAGGAGAATTACAATAATGTCCGATCAAACTCAATTGAACTGGACTACCCCTAAAACGGCATCCTATTTGCTAATGAGGCCTATGTTTCGATTGGCAGCATGGTTGCAGAAAAAGATAGATCTGTTCAGGCGTTCATTGGCCCGAAAGGTTGCAATAGTTTTGGCTCTATCCTGTGTAACAGCTATGCTGATTCTGGCTGTTGTGCTGGATGATTGGGGTCAAATAGCTGTCGTTTTTTGTGTGCTGTTGCTGTTGCTTTTGGCACAGTGGCTATTGCTAAACCAAATGGTTGTTTTACCCATAAAGACTTTACAGCGATTGGCGCGTAAAAATGCGGTGATTGATGAATTGGCTGATGCACGTCTGGCTGCACGCGGTGATGAAATCGGTAGTTTAAGACTTACCATGCTTGCTAGCGATCATGATGTGCAGTCTCAGCAAAAAGCCATGCAGAAACTGACTGAAAAAATGGATGCAGATCGTCGCCATGATCCATTGACAAAATTACATAATCGCCGTCATTTGGATTTGCAGGGGCCAAGCCAATTTGAAATGGCTCACCGCCTAAATTACTCCGTATCCGTGATGATGATTGATCTGGACCTGTTTAAAATTATCAATGATACGTATGGACATAGTGCTGGTGACAGGGTGTTGATTGAAGTGTCGCAGGCACTTGCTGAGCACTGTCGGGTTTATGATATATTGATTCGTTTCGGTGGAGAAGAGTTTACGCTGGTATTAATGAACTGTGATCATCAACAATCATTGCAAATTGCCGAACGGATTCGGGAAGATATTGCAGGCCTGCAGATTGCATTTGAGGAACATATGATACCTGTCACCTGCAGTATTGGCATTAGTAGTGCAAAGCGCATGGATATGGATGAGATGATCCAACTGGCTGATGAAGCTGTATATGAAGCCAAATCGGCGGGCCGAAATTGTGTGTCTCATGCTGATGGTTGCTGATATTCTTCAGAGTCAGCTCTTTAGTTTGTAGTCGTAAGAAGTGGAGTGGTTGTACTTGAATCCACCAGTAAAAATGCGCGAACTTCACGCTGCCCCCCCTTTACCTTGGTAAAAAAGCATATATCCTCCTCCGGGACTGTTCAGCTATCTGGATTGCTTCGATGATCAACAAGAAGCGCATAAGGAAAACGGAGGGTGCAACAATGAAAACAATGACGTGCAGACAACTCGGTGGAGCTTGCGATAAAGAATTCTCTGCCAGCACCTTTACGGAAATGTCAGAGCTGAGCCAACATCATGGAATGGAGATGTTCGAAGAAGGAGATGAAGCGCATCTCAAAGCGATGAACCGAATGAAAGGGCTGATGACGCATCCAGAGGATATGAAAAAATGGATGGAAGATAAACGCCAGGAGTTCAATGCATTACCATGTGACAAATAACAGCTTAGAGCGAATAACCGTGGGAAGTGGCTTGTTCTACGAATGACCGTTTCCGGCGGCGGTCTCAACCGGTCGATGCAACACAGGCGTTAAATCTTGCGGCCGGCGTCTCAAAATTCAAGGTCTTCCGAGGCCGTTCATTTAACTGACGTGCGACTCTATTTAGCTCTGCTTGGGAGTGCAC
>JAJFLF010000239.1 GCA_021772845.1 Mariprofundus sp. | reverse complement strand
TCAGAGATGATTTTAAGTTGATCAACGATGAATGGCGAGACACTGGACCAACCTAATATGACCATGTGATTGGTGATGTTCAGGCGCTCATTACGCAGCTTGGCCATCAGGCCTGAAACTATGTGTGCTCCAATACCAATGAAGAAAGCAAAAATAAATACACCGAGAATTACTGCGAATACAGAAAATATTGCAACACCTGAGTCCTGTGGGAAAGCCACCGTATTGCCCGGGTCTGTGAACATACGGAAGGCAAACCAGATGGGGGCAAACATGTTTTGATCTGCCTGATCCAAGTTTCCATCTTGAGTAAAATCAAAGGCAGCCATGGTATAATGACCGATGACTCCGCTGCCAATAGAAAGTACTGCCAGAAGTAATACAATGAGATTGATTTCCTGCATGAACTGACCTTCACGCATGACTTCTTTAAGGTTGCGTAAGATCACCAACCATGGGCGTAACAGGCGCACCAGACGCAGCATACGTAAGGCGCCGCCATACGGGATAAAAGCGAAAGCCGGGATCATAACGATCGTAGCGATGGTATCGATCCACCAGTAGAGCCATTCCAATATTTTTTCTCGTTTTGATGCATGAGTCATACTACGAATGATGATCATGCGAACGGCCAGCTCGACTGCGAAAAAGATAATGATAATCCACATCAGGGTATCTTCAGCGAAAAAGGAGAGCAGAATAATCAGTGAAATAAGCATGCCATAGGTTGGTGAGTACATCGCACTTTGTAAGTCCAGATAGCGGAACATGCGCAGTGTGCGCAGTAGATAACAAGCGCGAATCAGCCGTGCCGCGGCTATGTTTTCTGCATCCAGTGGTATATCAAATATGGTGATAAGCAGTGATGCGATACCGATGACATCCAGTACAAGAAACAGTACGTCAATTTTTTGATTCAATGATGAACGATATGGGTTGGTTCGACGTTTATTGATGATGATAGCGAGACGAATGCTCAATTCACCAATAAAAAATATAAATAGAGCTGCCGCAAGAATTTGATTGTGCGTGAACGAGAGAGCGATAAGGCCCATCATTAAGAAACCGAAACGCGGATGCATCAGAATCCATTCCATGTGGTGATAGAAAAGAGGTCTGTCTGCAATCACAGACATAATATTGTGTATCTTCATTGTGTGCTCTCAAGTGTTATACGTTTAATGGAGCGTTGCATTGATGGCTCCATATCTGTTTTTATACATCTGTTATTTTACAGAGCTGATTTGGCGGGTAAGTGCTTGACTGATCACAACTGCTTTTTCAGGAGGCAGGAAGGAGAGGATTTTACCGACCTTCTTTTCATCCATAAGCAGAAATATTTTTACAACAGTAGCCAGTTCCATTCGGGCAATAACCGCTGCAGATCGATCTGGTTTCATACCCTCATAAACGGCTGTCAGGCGTTTGATTTTTTTGCTTTTAATCTTGGACTCATCCGACAAACGTTGCTCAATACTGGCTTCAAGCTGTTCTAGTTCGGTGATGCGACGTTTCAGCTGGTCCTCAGCCTGTTGGAGGTTCTGTTCACGTTGATCAAGTTCATTCGTACGTTGATCAAGCCCCTCTTTAAGTTCGCGCAACGCACTTAGTGTTTTATCTTCAATAAGGCCTTTTTGTGCTGACTGCGAACTAACCTCAGCATTGGCCGAGGGGATCAAATAGGATTCTATCAAAGCCAGTGAGTCTACAGCAGTTATGGCTTGGACAGGTCTGGCAGACTGCGTGGTTTCGGGAATGTTTAATTCTGGCTGAACTTCGTTTACTGCGATTGATTGAGCAGATGAGGCTTGCGCATTGTTTGAATCGGCCGGTAACTGCCAGATATGCAGGCCTATTTTACTGCCAAAGAGTAGTCCAATGACTGCAAACATGGTGATGGATAGTTTACGCATACTCATCTCCTAACTCGCTGCCGTTGGATGACGGGCAGCAAAAAGATCATCCAGCTGCCGTTGCTGTTTTTGTTCAAGCTGGCGGCGTTGTTGACGTTGATTGTTATGATGCATTTTCTCACAGCTGTGATGTTTGCGGAATGCGATGTTGAACTTTTCCAACAAAAGTTGCTGTTGTTGTTCAATATCATGTAAACCAGAGTGAATGAGAGCAAGCATGGACTGTTGTTCATGCAGAGCAAAATTAAAGGCTTGCAGCAGAGAGGCAGCGTTACGTTTTTTCATGGCTTGATCTCGCTGTTGATTGAGTTGCTGAATACGAGAGATGGAGAGTTGCTGTTGTTGCATGAGCAGTTGTTTTTGCCCATGTAATTCGGCGAGCTCAAGTTCGGCCTTTTTACGGTCCTGTTCACTAAGCTGGGCCAATATCTTGGACGTACTGAGTTTCATGCTTGTCTCCTTGTAAGCTTAGGTTTTAACAACCAACCTACTTACAAGTTCTAGCAATCGTTGTGCCGAATTCTCGCGTGTGCAAGAAGAATCCGTTTGTTGTTGTAAAAAGTGACGTATATCAGGCATTAAGGCGATAATATTATCGAGTTCAGGGTTGCTTCCTGCTTCATATGCACCCACTGAAATCATATCTTCCATGCGTTCATAGATGGCAAGTTTTTGACGCAGTGTGCGCATAGCTTGCAGTGTTTCTGGAGTGCTTAGCTGAGCATCCAGTCTACTAACACTTTTTAGTATACTAATAGCAGGGTAATGC